>NZ_LWGG01001296.1:0-1017 GCF_001635365.1 Oleiphilus sp. HI0128
TGTAACACCTGGAATGCTAATGCCAATGAGAATGAAGCCTGGTTGAATAATCCGCATCGTAAAGGTGAGGATGATATGGGGCGAGTATACGGCGTTCAGGGCCGGGCGTGGCAAAAGCCGGATGGCACGCCATTAGACCAGCTTAAAAAGATCGTCGATAACCTTTCGAAAGGGGTCGATGACCGCGGAGAAATTCTAAGCTTCTATAACCCGGGCGAGTTCGAAATGGGTTGTCTGCGCCCTTGCATGCATACGCACACATTTTCTTTGCTAGGGGATACACTGTATTTGACTAGTTATCAGCGTTCTTGTGATGTGCCGCTGGGGCTGAATTTCAATCAGGTTCAGGTCTATGTTCTGCTTGCTCTAATGGCACAGATCACGGGGCATAAAGCCGGTAAGGCTTACCACAAAATAGTCAATGCTCATATCTACGAGAACCAGTTAGAATTGATGCGAGATGTGCAGCTAAAGCGTGAGCCTTTCGCTTCTCCGAGACTAAATATCAACCCTGATATCAAGTCACTCGAAGACCTTGAAACCTGGGTGACGACCGCTGACTTTGAAGTCGTCGGCTATGAGTCGCATGACAGTATCCAGTACCCTTTTTCAGTTTAAATATATATCGAGTAGGAAGAAACAATGAAGCGCTCCATGATCGTCGCGATGGCAGAAAACCGAGTTATCGGCATTAACAACAAGCTGCCTTGGTATTTGCCCAATGATCTTAAGTACTTTAAACAAGTGACGATGGGCAAGCCGATTCTAATGGGGCGTAAAACCTATGAGTCGATTGGTAAGCCGCTTCCAGGTCGATGCAATATCGTTATAACGCGAAATGAAAGCTGGTCGGCTGAAGGCGTGAAAGTCGTGCACTCTCTTGAGCAGGCTTTTGATTTAGGAGAGTCGGTTTGTGATATTGACGGTCAGTCGGAAGTGATGATCATTGGTGGTGACCAGATCTATCAAACGAGTCTGCCGGATGTTGATCGTATCTATCTAACGAAAGTTCATGCA
>NZ_LWGG01001297.1:0-981 GCF_001635365.1 Oleiphilus sp. HI0128
GTAGTAGGGCTTGGTGTCAGTGTTTAAAAGGCTGGTATTTAACTCAGTATAAAAATAAATTTGAGGATATATCTATGAAAAAGACACTCGCATTAACGGCTGCTCTCACATGTGCAGCAGCTGCTCCGACACAAGCAGGATTCTTTTCTGATTATTTTAGTTACACGAAAACAGAAAATCCAATCATGTTAGTACCTGGAATATTTGCCTTCGACTCAATTTCTATTGTCGATTATTGGCATCAGATTCCGAGCGCTATTGAAAGTCGTGGTGGTGAAGCTTATGTAGCTAAGATCAATGCTTTTGATAGTTCTGTGGGCCGAGGTGAAGAGCTGATCGCTCAGCTTGAGGAAATTAAAGCAAGTTCCGGTGGACGAATCGAAAAGTTCAACCTAATGGGTCATAGCCAGGGTGGTATGACTTCGCGTTATGTAATGGAAACACGTCCTGACCTTGTTGCGTCGGTTACTACGATGCATACGCCACATACTGGTTCGCCTATTGCAGACTTGGTGACAGATGTAGCTCCACCAGAAACAATTCGTGGAACGTTATTTGGCGCGTTTGCTAATGCAGTCGGTGATCTAGTTAACTTATTATCAGACAATAAAAAGTCCGACTCTGATATTTACGCTATGTTGGGAGAGTTTAATGCTCAAGGTGCAGCGCAATACAATGCAACTTACACGCATGGCTTACCGACAACTGAGTGTGGTAATGGGCCTTCGCAAGTGACGATCAATGGCGAAGATATCAAGCTCTATTCATGGAGCGGCACAGGTCATCTGACTGCTGTTGGGGATATTTCAGATACCTTGTTTGCCATCACAGGTTTAGCGTTTGATTCAGGTGAAGATAACGACGGTATTACCGGGCGTTGTGCATCTCACTTTGGCCAGGTTATTCGTGATGATTACTTCATGAACCACATTGATGCCAATAATCATGTCTTAGGATTAACATCATTGTTCGAGACTGATC
>NZ_LWGG01001298.1:0-795 GCF_001635365.1 Oleiphilus sp. HI0128
GGCGCGTCATGCATTAGATTTAAATGTCGCTTTTCCGCAAAACCTGATGGAAGACACCAAGCCTCTGTTGCTGCGGGTCTGTGCGGATTACTGGCGCCAGGAAGTCTTTGCTCTACCACAAGAGTTGTTACTAGAGGTCTATAGTAACTGGGCGACGCCTGCAGAACTGATGTCGTCTCTTGAACCTTTGATTAATAGACGACCAGATGTATTCACACCAGCTGTACTTGAGGGTGGTCTTTCAGCCTGGGAGCAGCATTACCATGCCACAATTGATTGGTATCAAACACTTCGCTCACGAACCTTAGATAGCATCGATGAAGTACAGAAACTTGTCGCTGAATCAATGCTAAAAGGCGTGAACCATAAGAATAAATGGCTCACTTTGATTCGCGAATGGTGCGAAGCCGAGTTCACAAGTTTCGACTTTCCTAAAGCCAGTAAACGTAAGAATCTGTTTGAAGTCTTTACTCCAGGGTATTTAAGCCAAGACGTGAAGAAGGGTGGAGTGCCTCCAGAGCATGCCTACTTCAATTTTGTAGAAGCGCACCTGAGAAAACTTCCAGTTGGCTCACGCGAAGTGTTCTTGGTGCAAAGCTTCCAGGAGATCAGTAAACGGTTCAATGAAGAGAAAGAACGGCAACAAGCTGTCAGTTTTGATGACCTGATATTGAACGTAGCGAATGCTTTGTCTGACGAAGATACACGTAATATATTAATTAATACGGTGCGCGAGCGCTTTTCAGTAGCGTTGATTGATGAATTTCAAGATACCGATCGTGAGCAATACCATAT
>NZ_LWGG01001299.1:0-1153 GCF_001635365.1 Oleiphilus sp. HI0128
AGCTCTACAAAGCGCTCGACATACGCACTATAAATTGACTGATGAACATAAATCCGTTCGAGCCCACAACACGACTGACCGGAATTAAAGAAAGCACCATCTACAGTTGATTCAACAGCATATTCAAGGTCAGCATCACTACGAATATAGGCCGGATCCTTGCCCCCTAACTCAAGCGTTAGGTTAATAAACCTACCTGCACATGCTTTTTCAATATCTTTACCGGCCTCGACAGAACCAGTAAAGGTCACAGCCTTTATGGAAGGTTGCTCCAGCATAGTCTTGGCTGTGTCATGACTCATATGAAGGCATTGTAATACGCCCTGAGGAAGACCCGCGTCGGCAAAAGCCTCTACAATACGTTCACCGCACAAAGGTGTTTGGGCTGAATGCTTTAGGATCACCGAGTTACCAGCTAATAAAGCTGGAATAATAGAGTTGATCGGTGTGTGTAGAGGGTAATTCCATGGTGCTAGAACTGCTACCGTTCCAACCGGACACTTTTTAATGAAGCGCTTAAACCCAGGCTTATCGTCAACCTCGTTTGACGCAAGGCATCGATCAGATATTGAGATCATATGACGGGCGCGTGCTGCAAAACTGGAAACTTCGCCTTCTGCATATCGTATCGGTCGTCCCATTTGCCAACATAGCTCTTCAGCTATAAGCTCTTTTTTTTCTTCAAAGCACTCTACAGCTAACGAACAAATGTGCTTCTTTTTTTCCAAGGGTACCAAAGCCCAGTCATCTTGCGCTTTATCTGCAAGCAGCACCGCTTCAAGCATCTGCTCTTCGCCAACCAACTCTCTTTGAACATATAGAGAGCCATCAATTGGCGAATAGGTTTTCAGTTTTCTAGCCATAATATGTCTTCTAGTTAAATAATCTCGAAATACCGGTCCATTTCCCAGTCACTAATGTGCTTGCGAAACTCTCGCTCTTCCCATTCTCGGCTCGATGCAAAATGCTCTACAAAGGCATCGCCAAATAGGCCTCTCGCCTCTTTAGACTCCTTTAGAGCTTGCGCCGCCTCCCAAAGTGTTGCAGGAAGTTTTAATGCGCTGGGATGCGTTTGTGAATACGCATCACCAACAACCATTGGTGTCGGTTCAAGTTTGTGCTCGATACCATACAAACCTGAAGCAAGCGCCGC
>NZ_LWGG01001300.1:0-713 GCF_001635365.1 Oleiphilus sp. HI0128
TTAATCATAATGCGGCGAATGCGCTATTGAAAACCCTTGAAGAACCGAGTGGCGATTCCGTTATTATCTTAGTATCACATAGCTCGGGGCAGTTACTTCCAACGATTCGTTCTCGTTGTCAGGTGATTGACTTTTCGTTACCTGAAACGTCTGCAGCGAAGCAGTGGCTAGAAGCGGCGCTGAACAAAGACGAGCTTAGCTTGTCTGGAGCTGAGTTAGACTCGGTTTTAGCGCTGGCGGCCCAAGCCCCGCTAAGAGCTTTGGAGTACGTTAAAACGGGCGCGCTTGAAGAAAATCAACGTATGCTAGAAGAAATGGCTAGCTTTCTTCGTAAAGATGTTTTGGCCCTTGTTTTGGCTGAAAGGTGGAGCGATGATTTGTCGATTCTACGTGTAGAGTGGATGATTCAATGGTTGGAGCTCGTTTTAAAGGTCAAGTTGGCCAGCTTTTCCACTGAAGGACTTGCGGCGGCAAAAATGATCGACCATTTGGCTAAGGTTTCGACCGAGGCTCAGTTACTTGATTTATACAAAAGTGCCTTGGATCAACTGCGTTTGTTGCTCGGTACAAGCAATCCTAACAAGCAGCTGGTGTTTGAGTTTTTATTGAACCAATGGGCTGGCTTAATGGCTAAAAGAACGGTTTAATAAAGATCTCAAAAGTGTGAAGCAATTTTCAATTGCTTGCCTATACTGAAGATATATCACCTTAAT
>NZ_LWGG01001301.1:0-973 GCF_001635365.1 Oleiphilus sp. HI0128
ATGCCAAATAAATCACACTATATTTCAATAACTTGTCGTTTAACATTCGTTGACAGTTGAGTTAGAACTTCCGTGCTAGTCTTCACTTAAATCAAAGCAGTAAGCTTGTTTATCAATCTTTTTGATGTGAAGGAATTCTATTGTCAGCTATAAAAAACTCTATCTCAATACTTGTACTGTTTGTCTTTGCTTGTAGTGCACAGGCTTCGGCTAGTGTCGCTCAGGATGCAAGTAGTGAGTTCGGCAGCATGATGCTATTTTCGGCTGGCTTTGTTGGTTTATTTGCAGCACGTAAGCATATGAAGTCCGAGGCTTCCTAAAGTTCATAATTCGTTAAAGTACGTCCCTGTTTTACCTTGCTGGTTTACCAGTCCCCTTTATGCGGGGTAGCTCTCCATCCCCGCTTTTTTTCCATTTCTGTTAGTTCTACGAACGTAAAAACCGTTTAACGCCTAAAAGCTGGTTAGATACTTTATAGTAGCTGGTCGGTAGTACCTTATAAAGAATATCGACAAACTTGGCATCGGCACCAATTAATACTCGGAAGGTCTTCTTACGCATGCCTTTTTCGATGACTTCTGCCGCTTTTGCAGGGCTTGTTCGTGCCACCGTTTCAAAGTGTTTGGCAAGCTCATTGGAATTAGCTGCTTCAGTTTCAGCAGAATTTGCAATGTTGGATCGAATACCGCCGGGCATCACACAAATAACATCAATATTCTTACCTGAATAAATCATGTCTTGTTGTAAGGCTTCGGTAAATCCGCGAACGGCAAATTTAGAGGCATGGTAGGGCGCTACCATTGGCATGGTGATCAAGCCGAATATTGAAGCGACATTAACGATCATGCCGCGTGATGACTTTTCAAGTAATGGCATCATTTCTCGACAACCCATAACGACACCATTTAGGTTTACATCCATTACTTTGTTAAATAGGGCCTCAGAAGTTTCTTCAAAATAACCAAAAGACGTC
>NZ_LWGG01001302.1:0-928 GCF_001635365.1 Oleiphilus sp. HI0128
GATACACCTCTTAACCTTCGTCTAGGTAAGCAGGTAGTCAGCTGGGGTGAGAGTACCTTTATTTTTAACGGTATTAACGTTATTAACCCAGTAGATATTGGTGCAATTCGAGCGCCTGGCGCAGAAATCAAAGAAGCTTTGATTCCTGTAAACATGCTTTATGGTTCACTTGGCTTAACGGATGATATTACGATTGAAGCGTTTATTCAGCTAGAGTATGAGCCTTCGCGAATTGATGATTGCGGAACCTACTTCTCTACAAATGATTATGTAGCCGATGGTTGCGGCCCTGTTTGGGGTGCTAACTTCATGACTGAAGAGTGGAACCAGGGTGGACAAACCGGCTTGCAGAGAATGTATGATGACAAGCCCGATGATACTGATCAGTTTGGTATTGCTTTACGCTGGTTTGCTGCAGATTTGAATGAAACAGAGTTTGGTTTCTACTTCTTGCAATACCATAGTCGCTTACCAATTGTTGGTGGTAGAGTCGGTACCGACGTTGATAGCGACGGTGCGATAGATAGTGATGAACAGTTTTCGACTGCTGAGTATCAAATTCAGTACCCTGAACAGATTCAAATGGTAGGTCTCAGCTTTAACACGACTGGGCCTGGTGGTATTTCATTAGGTGGTGAGTATAGCTTCAAGCATGATATGCCTTTGCAGTTCAACTCTCCAGACTTAGTGCTTGCAACGAGAGGTAACGTTGTATCGCCTATCGTTACTAGTAGAGCAACTGACAGTAACGGCGATGGAACGATAACTTCGGATGAATTAGCGCCTTTATATGGAAGTGTCCAAGCGGGTTATGACGCTTATGATGTATCGCAGATTCAGATGACCGCCATTAAGTTTGTTGATCAAATTTGGGGTGCGAGCCGTCTAGCCTTTGTTGGTGAGGTGGGTGCTACATATGTTCATAACT
>NZ_LWGG01001303.1:0-1008 GCF_001635365.1 Oleiphilus sp. HI0128
TGGCCAAAGTAGTAAAAGCGACTGTAAGTGAGACTGGAGATATCGAAAGCTACGAGCTAGAACAAGCGCTTATTCAATCTCATAAAAAGCTTAGTTACGAAGTCGTTGGCAGCTTTATTGACCAAGGCGAAGCGCTAGACGAGTGCAGCAGCGATATTCAGGAAAGCCTGAAGCANCTTAAGACTATTGCCGATAAACGATCAGAATTCCGCAACAAGCACAACCTGATTCAAAAAGACCGTCAAGAGTTCTACCTCGAGCTGAATGACCAGGGAAAGATTGCAGAGATCAAACAGAAAGTATTCTCCAGCGCTCACCGTATAGTTGAAGAAGCGATGGTCGCTGCAAACTGTTGCATCGCAGAACTCATTTCCAAAAGCAAACTTCCCGGTATCTACATTAGCCATAAAGGCATACGTGCCGATCGCTTGGAAAGCTTGGATAAAGTACTGCAAGAAAACATTCCTGAGTACAAAGAAGATTCTTTAGCGTCTTTAGACAGCTTTGTTGAACTATCAAAACAGCTTTCCAGTAATGATGAGTTAACTCGCTACCAACTACTTATTTCTCGCCAGTTAGAGAAAAGCCAGCTAAGCCTAGAACCTGCGCCTCACTTCGGCATGGGATTGCAGCAGTATTGCAACTTCACCTCCCCCCTTAGAAAAGCCAGTGACTTTTTAGTACACCGCCAACTCGATGCGATTGCAGCCAACAATGAAAGCTACATTAACGAAGCTCAAATAGAAGCATTAAGTGAGAATTCGAGTAAAGCCAAAAGTGCCGTCTATGATGTTGAGCAATGGCTGAAGTGCCAGTATTTAGCTAAGAACAAACAAACCTTAAATGCTACGATTCATCGTGTCTTTTCTTCTGGTTTTCAAGTTCGTCTAGCAGAAACAGGTATTGAAGGATTTGTCTCAACCAAGGAGATGGAAGGGAAGTATAGCTTTAACCAAGACCTGCTTTGCATCACCAACAAAGAGCAGTCCTTCCAACTCGACCAAGCAG
>NZ_LWGG01001304.1:0-571 GCF_001635365.1 Oleiphilus sp. HI0128
GAATAGTAAGATCATATCTGATCCATTGCGCTTTGGCACTTATCCCTTTTACGCTACACTAAGCGCTTTCTTTCCTTAGGATACTTCACATGCGCGGTATGCGTTCAGACTTTGACCCCAATCGAGAAATTGACTGGTCAATCATCAAGCAAATCATTCCCTACCTTTTGGAATACAAGCAGCGCATCGCTCTCGCTCTGTTATGTCTGGTTGCAGCAAAAGTCGCTAGCGTTACCATGCCCTTTATTCTCAAGCACGTCGTCGATGACCTAGACCAACAACTAGCTGATAATGAACTATCCCTGCTCGTTGTACCTTTGGGCTTATTACTCGCCTACGGTCTGGTACGGCTGATGAATGTGTTACTAGGCGAAATCCGCGACACCCTATTCGGACGCGTGACCGAAAGAGCGATGCGTCGCGTAGGACTAAAAGTTTTCGAGCACCTTCATGCATTAAGTCTAAGCTTTCACTTGAACCGCCAAACGGGTGGTTTATCTCGCGACATTGAGCGCGGCACAAATGGCATTAGTTTTTTGATGCGCTTTCTGGTGTTTAATATTGCCCCCAC
>NZ_LWGG01001305.1:0-990 GCF_001635365.1 Oleiphilus sp. HI0128
TGCTTTATCCTGGGTTGATGGCTTGGGCGGGGTACCTGCTTTGATCAAGCGCTCAGAAGAGAATTTGGCTGCTGTTGAGCGTTTTGTTGACGCGCATGATTGGATTCACTTTTTGGCTGAAAATAAAAGTACTCGTTCCAATACAAGTGTTTGTTTGGTGCTAGACTTAGAAAAAGACGCACTGAAGAAGATGGTCGCATTGCTAGAGCAGGAAGGTGTAGCCTACGATATAGGCTCATATCGCGATGCTCCTGATGGCCTACGAATCTGGTGTGCAGGTACGATCGAGAGCAGCGACGTTGACGCGCTTATGCCTTGGCTTGAGTGGGCCTATCATAGCTCGCAAGCTTAAGTAAAAGATAGGAGCTAGGCGCTTAATGCGCCTATACTGTTTTTGCTTATAGGGATATCTCGATCAATTGAATATTGCACTGTAACTGGTGCGCCAAGTGACGGGATTAAATATGGATATCAGCAGTTTAGTAACAGCCTTCATTATCATTTTTGCGATTTTTTATATCATTCGTATTTTCAATACCTTGGTAGCTTTAAAAAATCGCTATCAAAACTCTTTCTCTCAAATTGAAGTTCAGCTTAAGCGTCGTTATGACTTGATTCCTAATCTAGTCGAGACGGCTAAGGCTTATCTAACACATGAGCGTGAAACGCTGGAAGCGGTTATATCGGCTCGTAATCAAGCTCTGGCAGGCCTTAAAGCAGCATCCGCTAATCCTTCTAGTGCGGGAGCGTTGCAGGAACTTGCTAAAAGTGAAGGTTTATTACAAAGTGCTTTAGGAAGTCTAAATGTGGCTGTAGAGGCTTATCCGGAACTGAAGGCTAGTGATAACATGAGCCAGCTTTCTGAAGAGCTGACTAGCACCGAGAATCGTGTGTCCTTTGCGCGTCAGTCCTTTAATGATTCAGTTACTGAATATAATCAATATCGTCAAAGCTTCCCTCAAAACCTTTTTGCTACCAGCTTTAGTCACA
>NZ_LWGG01001306.1:0-15769 GCF_001635365.1 Oleiphilus sp. HI0128
GTGTTGATATAAATATTCACTCAGGTTTAAAACAGTGGGTTGGGAAAATAAGGTTTTCCTTCCTATACTAATTAGTTCCGGCTTGCTCCATTAGTATGCTTTGAGTTTATCAAGCTTCGCTATTGCCGTTGTTCAAGTAATTTATAAAGCCTCAAATTAAGCAGGTAAGGTGTAGAATATGAATGGAAAATCCTTATCTTTCTTAGGTTTAACTGTTATAGCCATGCTGTCCTTTAATGCGCAAGCAAAAGTTTCTTCGGAGGCCGCAGCTGAATTAGGCGTATCTTTGACTCCTTTTGGCTCAGTTAAAGAAAGTAATCAATACAAAACAATTCCTGCTTGGGATGGTGGTATTACCGAGGTGCCAGATGGGTTTAAGGGCAACGGTTTTCCTCATGTCGACCCCTTCGCCGACGATGAAATTAAGTTCTCGATCGACCAGAGCAATTACAAAGACTACAAGAAAAAGCTGACTCCAGGTCAGTATAAAATGTTTGAGACTTACCCAGAGACTTTTAAAATAAACGTTTATCCTACTCATCGCTCACACTCCTTGCCAGAGTGGGTCAGCAAGAATACGCGTAAGAATGCCCTTACCTCAGAGCTTCTCGATAATGGCCAGGGCTTCGAAAATGCTTTTGGTGGCGTGCCATTTCCAATTTTGCATGGCAGCAGTGATGACAAGGCTTTACAGGTTATGTGGAACCATTTGACGCGCTGGAGAGGTGTTTTTCTCACCAAAAGTGCAACGGAAGTGGCGGTTCAGCGAAATGGTGCATTCACACCGATTACGAAGCAATACGAAATATTATTCAATTTCCATAAACCTAATGGGAGTTTTAAGAAGCTAAACAATATTCTTTTCTACTTTCTTGCGTTTAATAAAGCGCCCGCGCGTTTAGCGGGTGGCGCTTTGTTAGTGCACGAAACTCTTGATCAGATAAAAGAGGAGCGTCAGGTGTGGGATTATAGTTCTGGTCAGCGCAGAGTTAGGCGGGCACCGAACTTAGCTTACGATTCACCGATTGCATCATCAGATAACACACGAACTGCTGACGATACGGATATGTATAACGGTGCTCCCGATCGTTATAACTGGGAGTATGTTGGTTTGAAAGAATATTTTATCCCATATAATAATTATAAGGTTGACGCTGAAGGGGTGGAGTATGCAGACCTGGTTTTAGCGGGGCACCTCAACCCTGAGTATATTCGCTGGGAGTTGCATCGAGTACACGTGGTGAAAGCGAAACTAAAGAAGGGGGTTCGTCATGTCTATAAAGAACGAGTGTACTATGTTGATGAAGATAGCTGGGGTATCTCATTGGTTGATCAGTATGATAAGTATGATGAGCTATGGCGTGTGAGTATGGCGCTAATGAAAAACTATTATGAGCTTCCCGGTACAGCGGCGAGCGTGAATGTTTATCATGATTTACGATCGCAAAGATATAGTGCCAACGGTCTGTCTTCAGAAGAGAAGCGTGCGGTAGTTTTTGATGACGAAGCACCGAGTTCACGTCATTTCAAGCCGGCTTCACTGCGTCGTCGTGCTCGTTGAGTTCAATAAATAGATAGCTCTTTTTGAGGCGGCTCGACATTGCGCTTAGCTTTATAGTTATTTAGGTAACTATAAAGCTATAGCTTTCTGAATATCAGGGTGAACACGACACCTGTTTCATCTTTACGGTTTCTGACCTTGAGCGTTGCTCGATGGTGATCGGCAATGATTCTGGCGACATGAAGCCCAAGCCCAAGATGTACTTCACCACCCTCCGAACGTGTAGAAGTCATTGGCGCAAAGAGTTCATTCATTTTTCCTTCGGTAATCGTTGGCCCATCATTCTCGACCTCAATCAAGGTTTCTAAGTCGTTATCGATCAAGCGAAGGCATACCTTGCCGTCATCTGAACAAAAACCAAAGGCGTTATCCAGAAGTTTATCGAGTAGTTGTTCGAGCCTAGAGCTTTCCGCCATCACCCACACCACTTTATTGGGTTGTTCGGTTCGTAGGCCCTCCCAGGATGAGCAGTAATCTTCTAAAAACTCGCTTAGGTTCAGGCTTGCTAAATGTTCATTTTGCAATGCATTTTCAAGGCTAGCCGCTTCAGTGAGCTGTTGTGAGATCTTGCTTATTTGATCAACCCCGGCATCGAGTTTTTTAACATAAGTATTATCTTTTAGTTCAGGCCTGTCATCGATTAGGTTCTCTAGCGAGGTTCTGAGCTTGTTAAGTGGGTTGGAAATCTCGTGGCGAAGTGTTTGTGGCATGCGTTCTAAAAACTGCGTATAGGATTGTTGCTGCTTAAGCAAGCTGCTGATGCTGCGTGACAAGTCCCCCAATTCATCGGGTGCTGTTTTACTAGAGATATTGTCAGTGCTGATGATTCGGCCTTGCCCGTCAATAGCATTGTGGGCACTGTGGCTTAATTTGGTGATGCGTTGGGCCAGAATGAGGGCATAGATAAACATCAGTGCGATGATCAGGGCAATGATAGCGCCGGTTTTAATTGCAATAGCTTGTAGTCTGGTTTTGTGTTGTTCAAGTACATGGCTGGCAGCTTCATCGATGACGACTAGGCCTATGGCTTTATTATCCTTAATGATTGGGTAACAGGTCGTTATTCTGGAGTCCGGAGCGTCGCCTTTCATATGCTGGTATTGCTGAACGCTACCCTTCAAGGCATTGTTTAGGCAGTCTTGATCAAGTTCAAAGCCGCCTTTGTCTCTTGCTGCAAAGGCCCACTCGCGGCCCCGGCGGTCGTAGATGCCTAAATGCGCGTAGTTGGACTTCAGCTGGTCAATGACTCGCTGTAGCTCTCTTGCATGAAGTTCTAGAGGGTTAAATTGACCTGCCAACTCAGACGGTAGTGTCGAGATAATTGCCTTGGGACCAAGGGAGGGCTGCTGGTCGACATCGACAACTGCAATATGCAGTTCTGCTCCTTGGGTATCTAATTGGCTTAGGGGAAGGCGAAATTCAACAACATAGCCTGACTCAGAACGTCGCCAAAAGCCTTGAATGCCTGTCTGGTGACTTTCGATCTCAGTACTGGGTGCGATACCGTATTCCCATTCATGATTACTGAAGTAACTCGCTAAGGGGCCTTCATGTTCAGCAGGAAGAATGATGCGTTCAATATGGCCTTCTGGTGCGCGATAACTTAAGCGAATATGATCACTATAATCGAGCCGAAGGTGGTTGCGGCGATAACTGACTAGTTCGTCAGTGACGGCGATAGCTGCGTAAAGGTAATGCTGGGTTTGAGCCAGTTGTAAGGTAAAAGCCGCTTCAGGAGAATCTGTCGTATTGGTTTGTCTATAGCGCTTATCATAGGCAAGGCGAGATGATTCAACCAGCTTTTCTGGCCAATCACTTAGCTCGCCATCCAGTCGCAATGATGTCTGTAAAACCGGTGCTGCCAAGGCGTGCTTATGGAGCTCACTGCTTTCGTTCGCTGCAAGCAGGGTGGGAATATCTTTTTGAGTGGCGAGTAAATTGGTAGCGATGGCTTTGGCTTCAATCTCTTGAATATGGGCCTGAGTACTCAAACTTGCTTCTTTGATCTGTTGCCAATAATTATAAGCAACGAGTGGAATGGCTAACATAGCCAAACTGAGCACCGCGACTTGAGCTTTTATTCCGAAGCCAGGCATTAGCTTTGTTCCCAGCGATAGCCGAAGCCCGGTTTGTTGCGAATATGCTTAAACTCAACCTTTGTTGCATTAAACTTTTTGCGGATATTTTTAATATGGCTGTTAATGGTACCGTTAGTAACGAGGCGCTGCATGGTGCTTTCTGCCAAAGCTTGGTAATCAATACCTTCTGAGCCAGCTTGATAAATTGCATAAAACAGACGGAACTCTGTTAGCGTTAAAGGAATAGATTGCCCATGCCAGGATACATAAGACTTTTCTTCATCAATCGATAGTTCAGAGCTTGAGCTGGAGGTTGAAGGCTCAATGGTTTCTATGCGCGCTTGGTGAATGCGCTGTAGGCTTTTAATTCGTTCAGCTAGCAGTGCTAACGAAATTGGCTTGGTTTGATAGTCCCAAGCGCCAAGGCGCAAACCGAACACCTGGTCAATTTCATCAGAACGCTCACTTAGGAATATAACGGGTAGTTTACTCCCGCCATCAATCAGGCGTCGGCAGATGGTAAAACCTCCATCTTCATCTTCGCCCAGTACCACATCGAGTAATACCATATCGGGTGGATTATTCTTTATACCGTTTAAGGCATCCTCAACATTGTCGTAGCAGCTTGTGCTAAAGCCTTTGCGCTTCAATGAGTCGGCGTAATTTTGTTGCTGGTCGATATCATCTTCAACGATCGCAATGTGGTAGGACATTCTGCAGCTTTCCTAAAGGGCTTATAGATAAAACCAGAGTGCTTACTATAACGCAGAATGGATGATTTTTACGCCACGAAGTGACGATCTCCATAACTTCTCCATGACAGCCCTGCTTTATCCAGAGAGTCAAAGCGAAGCTAAGCTTTCTCTCCTTTACTCGCCTTTTTCTTCCAGAGCGCTTCATAAGCTCTCCATTACCTAAATACGGCAAATTGTTTCAATAGTCTCATCGATACGGCAAGCACTCAGGTGCCAGATATCGTTTCTTAAATAGATTAAGTGGAGATCACTATGAAGCAAATAATGAATAAATCGAAAATCGCCAGCCTGGTATTGCTCGCTAGTATGAGTTCAGCGCCTTTTGCTAATGAACTGGCAGAACAAACGAGTGCAGAAAGTAATGAGTCAACCTATTGGGGGCTGGGCATTGGCTCTGTCTTAGGCGGCATTATTGCAGGCCCTCCGGGTATTGCTATAGGTGCTAGCTTAGGTGGTGCTTTTGGTTGGGGGCAAGATCAGCACGAGGCGCTTGAAGAGGCTCAGGAACAGTTGCACGAACAGGCGAACTTAGTGACGTCTAGCTCCAATGACTTGAACACAGAGATGGAAAAGCTAAGAGCAACCAGGGCTAAGTTAGGTGAGCTAAAGCGTCGTCATCACCATCAAACTGAAAAGTTAAATGACTTACAAGCTGAGTTGGCGAGCAAGGTTCAAACCTTAGAACAGAGCGATTTGTCGAATCTTTTGAGTGCCTATACCCAAGAGATCTACTTTGAAAAAGGCCAAGCGCGTGTCCCCTCATATGTTAGCGATCGTATTTCCAGTATGGCGGAGTTCTTACAGCGCTATCCTCATCTACAGATAACTTTGACAGGCTTTAGCGACCAAAGTGGCCCAGCGATATTCAACCAAGAACTATCCCGTGAGAGAGCTCAGGGCGTGAAAGATGCTTTGCTCGCTCAAGGTATCTCAGCAGAACGCATTGTGATTAAGTCAGTCGGTGAAAGCATGGCTCATGTGGCTGAAGGTGATGAGGGCAACGCAATTTTAGATCGTCGTGTAGCAATCGAGTTCGGCCAAGATAGCCCGCAAGAAATAATTTCAACAAAAGAGGAGCCAATAGAACCTTCGCAAGTGATTGAAAGCACGTCACTTGCAGAATTAAGTCAGTGAAAGTTCTTATTTGAATGCAGCTAAATGCCATGGCGACCTTATGTGTCGCTATGGCGTGAATAATGTTTTTGATCAACGGACTTTACTTAGTTGGAGGTCATATGCGAGCTCTAGAGAATAAACACTATCTCGATAATTCATGCTCTATTTTTAGAACCCGAGGCTGGCGTAGCGTGGCAGAAGTTTGTGCTTTGAGTTTTGTTTTTTATCTTTGGATGTTATCCCAGAGTGTCTTGGCGTCTGAGCATGACGCTAGCAAAAGCTACAGCTCTTTATGGTTGAGCCCTATAGAAGGGCAAGAGGCAGAAGCGCTAACAGAGCAAGAACAAGAGGATTTCTCGGCTCTGCAGCTGAGGACTCATGTCAGTATTCAGGTCGTGGGGCCGATATCTCGAGTGAGCGTTAAACAAGAATTTTATAACCCCAGTGATTTATGGGTGGAAGGCGAATATAGCTATCCCTTACCCGAGACCGCTGCAGTTGACCAACTAAGATTGCATATTGGTGACAGAGTGGTCGAAGGACAGGTTCAGGAAAAAAAGCAGGCAGCTAAAACCTTTGCCAAGGCTCGCAAAGAGGGAAAAAAGGCCAGCCTCTTATCGCATCGTCGAAGTAATCGATTTCGAACTCAGCTCACTAATATCGGGCCAAATGAAAGTGTCACGGTAGAGTTCGAGTATCAACAATGGCTAGATTATAAAGCTGGGCAATACGATTTGCGCTTCCCCATGGTTTCAACACCTACATATACATCAACAGTCGAGGAGGGCAGTCGCGCTAGTCTGCAAAAGGGCTTTGTCTTCCCAGAAAACCATTATCGACGCTTGGCAGAGAAAGCCGGCAACCCGCTAAGTGTTACGCTGGATATCGATGCTGGCATTCCTATCAATGCGCCAGAGAGTAATAGTCATCAAGTGAGAATTAACAAGATTGATTCAAGCAGATACCAAATTGTGCTAACAGGGAAGGCAGAGCTTTCCAATAGAGACTTTCTAATAAGCTGGCAACCAGAGGCCGCATCGCAATCCACTGTGACGGTGTTGCACGAGCCAAGTTCTGATGACAGCGGTGAAGACCAGTACGGCTTATTGATGGTGATGCCGCCCCAGGAGAAATTCGCTGAGGATGACTCTCAAGATCGAAATCTGGTTTTGGTGCTGGATGTTTCGGGTAGTATGCAGGGTGCTTCGATACAACAGGCTAAAGCGGCCATGTTAAAAGCGCTCGACCAGCTAGAAGAAGATGACTTCTTTAACCTGATCTGGTTTAACAATCGTGCTATGTCTTTGTTTCCTATCAGTCAGCAAGCTTCTGCTCGTAACTTATCAATCGCAAGACACAAAGTGAATCAGCTCAATGCGAATGGTGGTACTAACATGCTACCAGCCTTGAATATCGCGCTTCAAAGTTCTGAGGAATCTCTGTCGACACTTCGGCAAGTTGTCTTTATCACCGACGGTGCTGTCAGCAACGAAGCGGAACTGTTTACCATGATCCGGCAAGAGCTTGGCCATAGTCGTTTGTTTACGGTGGGTATAGGGTCTGCCCCGAACAGCTACTTTATGCGCAAGGCAGCACAGGCCGGTCGTGGTTCTTTTACTTACATTTCTCAGCCAGAGAGTGTTGAAGATCGGATAAGCGAGTTATTTACTCGCCTGGCAGCACCCGCCCTAAGTGATGTGTCGATAGACTTCCAGGGTTATGAGGTCGAGATGCTTCCGAGCCCCTTACCCGATGTCTACGCAGGTGAGCCTTTGTATGCAGCATTTAGAGCAGAGCATATGCCTGAATATGCGACGCTGTCCGGGAAAATTGCCGGACGCGATGTCTATATGCGGCTATCGCTACAGAGGCAGTTTTTAGAGGCTGATATAGCGGATGCTAGACAAAAAGGTATCGCCATCGAGTGGGCGCGAAGAAAGATTGAGCATTTACTAACGCTCTATCGTGAGTCTGAACCTGAGCATAAAGCGCTCTTGCAGAAAGAGATGACTGACTTGGCACTTGAGCATCGTCTGGTGAGTAAGTTTACCAGTCTGGTTGCTGTAGATGTTACTCCACAAAGGTCAGGTGTGGCGATGGAACATCAAAAGATTCCCGCTAATCTTCCAGAAGGCTGGGCACAGGGCAAGCTTGCGGGGCTTAACAGGGCGCAAACGCTACGACTCGCGCAGACCTCTAGTGGTCTTTGGTTTCAGCTTTATGTCGGCTTGGTGGCGCTTTTGTTGGTGACGGTGTTGTTATATCTATCGAAAGGCATGACTAAGCGAAAAGGGAAGGCGCTATGCTAAAGAAATCTTTACTGTTTGTATTGCTAATCGCCCTATCGCTCACGGCAATTGTTCAGCTTGGTAGTGGTGCCAAAATAGCGGCTAAAGCCTGGTTAAGTCAGTATTTGATCGAACAGGCTTGGTCGCGAACTTTGCTAGGCGAAGAGCGAGTTCGCCCCTGGCCCTGGGCTGACACCTGGCCGGTTGCAGAGCTAAGTGTGCCCAGCCTTGGTGTTCAACAAGTCGTACTTCATGGTGATAGCGGGCGAGTATTAGCGTTTGGGCCGGGTATGAATGATTATGTCGATGGTGGCCTGGGTTTAGATTTTAGTATTTTGAGTGGCCATCGAGACACCCATTTCAGGTTTTTAAAAGATCTGAAGTTAAATGATGTGTTTGTGATTACAACTGCAGATGGCAAGCGCAGTGACTATCAAATTATTAATACGGAGGTGGTTAACCAGAATTGGTTACTCCCGGAATTGGAGCCATCGGTTGAGAATTTGATGATACTCGCGACTTGCTACCCGTTTGATACCTTAACAGCCGGGGCTGAAGAGCGGTTTTTAGTTTTTGCGATACCGCTTAAGAATAGGCCCGTTAGCTAGTGCCTCAAACGAATGGGAGCTTACTCCTTATCTTTGGATGTACACTCCGCCAAGCTGGCATCCATCTTACAGCGGATCTTTCTAAACAAGGTGAGGGCTTTGCGGTTATAAACGCCTTCTTCTCGTAGCGCAATGCGGCTTTTTCTAAAGAACTCGTTCCATTTGTCTTTGGTTTCTTGGGAAATATTGATCCAGTACTTTTTAGGAATGGTTTGCTCGCTTTCTACAATTTTTTTAATTTGAGCCGGGTACTTATTTGTCATCAGGTCACGAGATTTCTGACCAAAGCCCTCAGGTACTTTTTTCCAGCGAAGGATCAGTTGCATGGTTATTTGTAGCTTTGGCCAATTAATGATGCCTCCATTCGGCGCGAGGCCTTTGTACATCTCCATTGGTTCATATGCCAGGGCAGGTGCTCCGGTGACATCGACGGCGCGGTTGTTAAATTTTTGCAGGGCATTACGAATGCCAGATGCGACGGGTGTCATACCTATTCGAGTTGCGATATGTGCGGTCTCCGGGGCGTTATCGAGCACGGTAATACGCTTTCCTGACAGGTCTTTCGGGGCATGAATGTTCTTATCATTTACAAATAAGAATACAGCGCCAATGGGCGCAATACCGACGATTTCGTAATCCCCTTTGCGCATAATCTTTGCACCTCTCGGGCTGCTTATCGATTTAATAGCCATGCCTAGATGTTCATAGGTTGGCAGCGCGCCTAAAGCGTTTAGAGAGCCGGTAAAATCATTGTATTCACGTGCCCGAATGCCTGGCAGGTTGAGCATGTCGCATACGCCATTTTTGAATTCTTCTGAGGCGACCCGGTCATCGGTATAGAGCTTGAATGAAAGGTCAACACCCCAGCGAACCGCGTCAATCTTGTACTCTTTCATTTCTTTATGGATGGGGCCATCGTTGCCGACGAAGTCAAACACGCACATCGTTAGTGGTTTCAATTCATTGCTTTGCGTGACGGTCGCAAGGAATGTTGATGAGAGTAATAATACGAAGGAAAGCGGTGCATGGAAATAGCGCATAGAGCTCTAGCCTCTGTCGTTGTTATTTTACTACTGACTATCTTGCTTATAACTACTTTGTTTATAGCTGTTTTTTAATAACTATGAGCGTATCAGGCTTGCTAGAGGCGAGCCTTGCTTTAGATCAATTGAGCTTTATTGAGTGGACTGAAGACGGCTGGCTTGAATTGGGTTAACCTAAGCTTTCTACTTGAGCAAGTTGAGAGGCTAGTTATGGCATTCACCGAAATGTCTAATGAATCGGATGCACTGAAAAAACGCTACGAGCTTATCCTGACGTCTATTGGTGAAGGTGTTTACGGTCTTGATAAAAACGGTTTAACCACTTTCGTGAATCCAGCCGCCGAACGAATGACCGGGTGGCTGGAAGAAGACCTTATTGGCAAAATAGTTCATGAGTTTCATCATCATTCCCATGAAGATGGTCGTCATTACCCAGTGCATACTTGCCCTGTCTATCAAACAGTAAAAGACGGTGTTCAGCGTGAAGTCGATAATGAGGTTTTTTGGCGCAAAGACGGTTCGCAGTTTCCTGTAGAGTATATCGCAACAGCTATTGAGCATGAGGGTGAGATAGTCGGTGCTGTGATTGTGTTTAAGGATATCTCGGAACGGAAACGCTCAGAGCGGGAGTTAAAGTCTGCGCTGCGTCAGGTAGAAGAATTGAAGGAGCAATTACAGGCCGAGAATCGCTACCTGATGGATGAGATCCAGTCTCAGCATAACTACGCCAAGGTGATTGGCCAGGGGCCTGCTCTTGATCAGATTCATACGCAGATCGAGCATGTTGCACCCACCGACTCGTCTGTATTAATTCAAGGGGAAAGCGGCACGGGTAAAGAGTTGATCGCGAGGTCTATTCACGGCGCTAGCCGTCGTCGAGACCGTCCTTTAGTAAAAGTTAACTGTGGTGCTATTGCGCCGAACCTGGTTGAAAGCGAGTTGTTTGGCCATGAAAAAGGGGCCTTTACTGGCGCAGTGAAACAGCGCATTGGCCGTTTTGAATTGGCTGATGGCGGTACAATTTTTCTTGATGAGGTGGGCGAGCTGCCTTTGGATATTCAAGTAAAATTGCTAAGGGTTCTCCAGGAGGGAGAGTTTGAACGCTTAGGCAGTAGTGAAACTTTGCATGTTGATGTTCGGGTTATCGCCGCGACCAATCGTAATATGGCTGATATGCTAGAGCAGGGTGAATTTCGTAATGACCTGTATTATCGGCTTAGCGTTTTTCCTATTCAGGCACCTAGTTTACGCCAGCGAAAAGAGGACATTCCTTTACTTGTAGAGCATATTCTGAATGCTCTGAATTTAAGGTTAGCAAAAAATTTCACGCATATTTCCCCAGCGGCCTTACAGCAGTTGTGTGATTATGATTGGCCTGGCAATATCAGAGAGCTTCAAAACGTCATCGAGCGGGCTGCGATTGTTTGTACGCCACCTATTCTTGATGTTGCCCCCATCCCTTCTGCACCTAAAAAACGAAGAAACTCCCATGCAGCCGTCTTGGTGACGCTTAAAGAGGCGGAAGCAAACCATATTAAAGAGGCGCTGAGACAGACTGGCGGTATGATAGCGGGAAAGCAAGGAGCTGCTGAATTGCTTGATTTGCCACCAAGTACCCTTCGTTCCAAGATGAAAAAGCTTGGTGTTAGTGCTTAAGGTTTAGTTTTTCTAAATTTAAATGTGGGCGCGATATATCGCTTTATGGCGAAATATCGTGTCTTAATGTCGTTTTTTAATCCTTCTTTTGAACACCTGTTCCTCTGTAAATTTTTAATAAAAACAAAGCTTTATTTGTTTTTTAGGTGCTTGGCCTAAGTGTTGCAATAGTTTTCTTAAATTGAACTATAAATTCTCTAAAGTGTTTTGATTGTCAGTAATTAATCAGCCTGAAGAGAGGCAAACAAAAGGTAGCTATATGACTTCAACTATCCCGGTTGTGGATGTCTCTGATAGTGAAGCGAAACAGAAAGATAAGACTGTCGAACATGAGCTTTATGCTTCGCGTGAAAAGATTTATGTTCGAAAGATCACCGGTTTTTTCCAAACAGTGCGTAAGCGTTCGCTTACCTTGCTGTTAGCAATGTACTTTGTTCTAGCTTGGGTAAATTATGATGGCAAACCGCTTATCTTGTTTGATTTGAGTGAGCGTAAATTTCATTTATTTGGTGCCGTCTTCTGGCCTCAGGACTTTACCTTACTGGCTTTTGCATTAATTATTTGCGCCTTTGGTCTGTTCTTTATTACCTCTCTTTTTGGTCGTGTTTGGTGTGGCTATAGTTGCCCGCAAACGGTTTGGTCATTTATGTTTATGTGGCTTGAGGATTTGTTTGAAGGAAGCCGAAACAAGCGAATCAAGTTGGATAAAAACAAGTGGGATCTTGAAAAACTGATTAAGAAAAGCGCTAAGCACTTAAGCTGGCTGGCATTAGCTTTTGCGACCGGGCTTACCTTTGTTGGTTATTTTTATCCGATTAGAGAATTGATTGCTGATGTTTTTACGCTGTCTGTTGTCAGCGGGTGGGCGATATTCTGGGTTGGCTTTTTTACGGTAGCAACCTACATCAATGCTGGTTGGATGCGTGAGCAAGTGTGTATCTATATGTGCCCTTATGCACGCTTTCAGTCCGTAATGTTTAATGAGAATACCATGATCGTCGGCTACGACAAGGCGCGCGGAGAACCGAGAGGCAAGCCTTCTCGGGCGCAGCCAAAGTCGAGCCTGGGAGCCTGTGTCGACTGCAGTTTATGTGTGCAGGTTTGCCCGACCGGTATCGATATTCGTGATGGTCTTCAGTATGAATGCATTGGCTGTGCCTTGTGTGTGGATGCTTGCGACAGTGTGATGAACAAGCTTAAGTATGAGACCGGGCTAATTCGCTACGCTTCTGAAAAAGAATTTGAACAAGGTGAGCGCCCGAAAATGATTGATAGCCGTTCAATAGGCTATGGTGTTCTGATGCTGGTGGTTGTTGGGGTGTTCTCATCCTTCCTGATCACTCGGCCTTTAGCTGAGCTTTCAGTGTTAAGGGATCGGGGTGCATTATATTACGAAAACGGTATGGGGATGATTGAGAATAACTACACCTTGAAACTGGTGAATAAGCTTGAGACGCCAGTGAGCTACCGCCTGTCAGTTGAAGGTGATATCGCGCTGAATATGTCAGTGAACACAGTGGAAGCGGGGCCAGGAGAGTTAAAGGAAGTGCCTGTAACTGTTGAAGTATCACCCGATGTAATTAAGACGGCTAACAATGCCATCACTTTTAAGGTTCAGTCTGCATCGAATCCTGATTTGCATGCTGATGCTAGCAGTAAGTTTTTAGGGCCGGTTGCTTATTAATGAGTGACTACCTCCTTTTCAAGAGGCAAGTTGTTCCTGGTTGTGAGTGAACTTGTAATGCCTCTTTTCGTGCTTATTGAACCTGTGGCGGGTCAATAAGCACGCTTTTTTTTGCTTTCTAAGATGCGAGCTTGTCGAGTTTTTGCTCCATTTCAAGTAGAGCGGTGATGAGAGTTTGGCCTTGAGCATTGCTTTCAACAAAGCGTAATCCACAACGAAACCCTTCATCACTTGTTGCGCGATTACAAACAAAACCTTCTACATTTACCTCATGGCCTGACTGGTCAGACAGCATCAAGCTCAATGTATCGCCAACTCTAAAACTATGGTCACTGCATAGGGCGAGACCATATCGATTAAAGTCGACTATGTTCAATTTATTATTGTCGCTTGGTGCTGAGGATGATTGAGATTTCAAGGTGATAGAAATATTAGATGAATCATAGCGATGACAACGTCTTCGTTCTTGTGCTTGTCGACCAGCTTTCTTATTCATACTTGCCTCTCTATTTGCTTAAACTGTCTGACAATCCCTTGCTTTCAGTTTAGGAGAGAATTTAAGGTTCAGCCACTATCAAGGTCTCTATCAAATGTAAGGTGCTCAAATTGATCCATATCAAACGCTAAGGATTTGACAGTGCCACTTCTGATAGCAGTGAACTATGCTCCTAACAAAACAATCGTATTTAAGTCAGGAGCATTAAATGATTAGTCTTGAAGATATTATGACGACAGAGGTGACCACCCTAAGTAAACATCATTCAGTGTTGGATGCTAGGGAACTTATGAGTAACAAGGGGATTCGCCATATCCCAATTACTGATGCACAAGGGATTGGAATTTCAGCTACATGTGGTTGTCTGCAGAGAACGACCCTTGGCAATATGATCGTGACATTCATACGATTGCACGAGACTTCGATGGCAAGGCCTCTACGCTAGCGTATCGTTCTGAATACGCACGTGTTTCAGGTGATGACATTCACTACGTCATTGATAACGACTTTGAGCTAGAAACGCGCGAAGAGAGCAATAACAACTTCAAGGTTTTGACCTATAACGTTTGGAACCTGCTACCCGGTATTACCTCAAAGAATACACATCCTCGCCTGGATACCATCGCAGAGCTTGTAAAAGGCTACGATGCAGTTGTATTTCAGGAGCTTTTTGACCCGGTTCTGACAGCACATTTTAGAAGCAAGATCAGTGAGGAATATCCTTACCTGACAGACATTCCATTCAAGCTTGGTAAGTTACTGACAGGTGGCTCTTTCATTGCGAGTCGTCACCCGATTATTGATCACGATGATGTTGTCTATGATGCATGTCGAGCAGATGGTTGCTTAGCGTCTAAGGGCATGAACTATGCGAAAATTGATAAGGGTGGGAAAATCTATAACCTGTTTGGAACCCACACGCATGCCTACACGACAGCAGATGATATTGCGGTTCGATTTTCTCAGCTAGCGCAGCTAAAAGGTTTTGTAGATAGCAAGAACATCCCATCAGATCAACCTGTACTGATGGCGGGAGATTTCAACGTCGATAAGGTGAACTTCCCACAAGAGCACGTAGACTTTTTATCGCTTATGAATGCAACAGAACCTACAGCGTTAGGCGAGTACCCTTACTCTTACGCAGGCCCTGTGAATGTTTATGCGGATGATCAATACAATGAGTACTTAGACTATGTGTTGTATTCAAACGAGCATCAAGCGCCAGTTTATTCTCATAACAAGATGCTGACGCCTCGTAGTATTGAATGGGATCACTGGACCACTTGGGACTTGTCAGATCACTACCCTGTAGCGAGTGAGTTTGTATTCGCTGAGTAAGCCACTTTTTCTACCCTAGTTGCGTATTGATACCCACACTGTTTAGTGTGGGTTTTTTTCGTTTTGAGCGAGGCAAAAGACGCACGACTCGCTTTCTCCCGGCTGAGACATCGCGCCGGTATATATCTAATCTCTATTGAGCTTAATCTAAGCCAATTGTGATCTATTGAGGCGTTCTGCTCGTAAATCGTTTTGACCACTATTCCAATGTCTTGTCTTGAACTCTAATGAATCCATATAGGGCAATATGATGAAAGAGCGTAAGTTTCAGGTTAAACCCGGCACACATAAAGGAAATAAGGCGGCGCGCTTACCTTGCCGTGGCTGTACAAAAAACTGTGGAAACTATATGGTTTGTGAAGGCCGTCCATGGAGGACTCTAAGTGACCACAACTAAGTTATCTACCCGACTTTACGATACATCTTATCGAATCGTTGGCATCTTATATCTTGCCTCGGGCCTGTGGTGTGCGATAAATCCCACATTGTCCGCCAGTTTCTTGGGGATAAACTTTCAGAGTGAGATGGGGCTTGCCGAATTCTTTTCTGTCTATGGAGGGCTTCAAGTAGGGATCGGTTGTGCAATGATACTGTCATCATTTTACAAGCCTTACTTGGAAGGCGCCGTCTTTTTCGCAGCGATAGTATCGACAGGGCTAATAGGCTTTAGGTTGATCGCTTTGCCGCTTTTCAGCTCAGACACAAGCTTGTTAGGAATGGCTGTTCTTGAAGCGCTCATTGCTGTGCTGCTTTGGCGGTATTGGTATCTCATGAGGGCTCAGAATATCTTATTGAGATCTAAAATTTCCCGCTAACGGATATCTAAGTTTGTCTGCTTGGAAGGAGGAGCTGAACTCTCGTGATTCCTTATAGTCCGCTAAGTCACCTTTCAGGTGCGCAATTTAGATACGGATAAAACAGCCAGTTTGATCGTTGGCTAAATGATTCAAAATAAGCAAAAGCAACTCTTTCGTATAAACAGATACCGCTAAGTGATGGGCAGATCATAATTGACTTGTTTCATCTGCAGATCATTTGAATTGATTGGTTATTGGCAGGTTTCATATTACATTGCTAACCTTAGAGGATGCCTGAAGCGAAAGGATATCATTTCTTATGAAATATCAAATCATTAAGAATTTGGCT
>NZ_LWGG01001307.1:0-24802 GCF_001635365.1 Oleiphilus sp. HI0128
ATTAAATATAAATTTTGAACTGTATCATTAACTTAAGCTTTTCGACGCCCTATCAGATGGAACCCGATATGCCTGAAACAAAACTTCCCAGTGAATTATTCCTCAGCCAGCAGGTAAGAGATATCGATAGTTCGGCTATCAACAGGCATGGAATCAAGGGCTTTTCGCTCATGAACAAAGCAGCGAAATTTAGCTTCAATATACTATTAGAACGATTCCCCAACTGCCAGAAAGTCACAGTATTATGCGGCAGTGGAAATAATGCCGGAGATGGCTATATTGTCGCTGCGCTAGCCAAAGCTTATGGAATTGCATGTAATGTCTACTTTCTTTCGCCTCCAGATAAACTTGTCGGTGATGCGCAAAGTGCATACCAGATGTGCTTAGCAGAAAACGTAAGCTGCGACCACTACTCAGACAAAAGTCTAGCATCAGAGACCGACAATCACATTATCGTCGACGCTCTATTAGGTACCGGTCTTAACTCCCCTGTCAGAGGCCTGTATGCTGACGCTATTGAAGCAGCAAATAAATCTACTGCCCCGATATTAGCGATTGATATTCCATCGGGCTTAAATGCCAATACGGGCAGTATAATGGGCACCGCAATCGAAGCCGACTGCACTGCGAGTTTTATTGCCCTAAAACTGGGCTTATTTACCGCTGAAGGTCAACACTATACTGGCGAACTATATTACGACGACCTGGAGGTGCCAGCCAAAATTATTAATGAGCAGACGCCTATCGCTCATTGCTTGTCACTGCAGAAATTACTAGATCAAGTTTCTGTCCGGCCCCGCCATTTTCACAAAGGTAATTGTGGGCACACCCTCATTGTCGGCGGAGACCGGGGCTATGGTGGCGCGGTACTCATGGCTGCTGAAGCAGCACTTCGCTGCGGCTCAGGCCTGACGAGCGTTATCACCCATCAAGACCACTGCTCTGCATTGCTATCACGCACACCAGAGGTCATGGTCACCTCTACTGAAAATACTCAACAAGTTGAGCAATTGCTGGACGCGGCAACGGTAATTGTAATCGGTCCGGGCCTTGGTAGATCTGCATGGTCAGAAAAGTTACTGCAAAGGGTTATTAAGCTCGATAAGCCGCTGGTGCTAGATGCAGACGCCTTGAATATCTTGACTAACAAACAGAATTGGATCAACTCGGTTGATAAGGAAAATCAAGGTAAACGCATATACACTCCCCACCCTGGTGAAGCTGCGCGACTGCTCGGGCATGGTAGCGCTGGCCTAATCCAGCAGGATAGGCTTCATGCAATCACTGAGCTCTCCAATAAGCTTGGTGGACATATTCTATTAAAAGGCAGTGGAAGCTTACTTGCCAGCAAAGGCGAAACAATCAGCATTTGCCCTTATGGCAACCCAGGCATGGCAAGCGGGGGAATGGGAGACGTACTAAGTGGAATAATTGGCAGCTTGGTCGCTCAAGGCTTCGATGAGGGCTTTGCCTTGCGTTTAGCAACCACCCTACACGCTCGTGCAGCAGACATTGCTGCCAAACAATCTGGCGAACGTGGCTTATCTGCATGCGATTTGATACCAGTCGTCAGATCGCTACTCAACAAGCTAAATTACGAGCTATAGGTATGACGAGAAAATCTTATGCCTGAATCTTAGTTTTGTTTTTCTCGACCTTCCTGATTCAGTTTTGACCTAACGTCCATCAAAACCTTGCCGTAAGTATTTTCGGCTCGGCGGTCACGACCACAACCCCAATAATAATCGTATTGGCTATTTTCCAGTATCTTCCTGCTACCGCTATCTAAAAGAAGCTGAGCGACCTGAGGATGGCTACGACAATAAGTATAAACCGCTCGCGTCATAACCGTTCGTTTGACTTGAGCCCAGTCTTTTCGAACTTTATGAAAGCGAGATCTACCCATGCGCCTCGCCTGTTTGGCGGTTGACGATTTCCGGATCTTTTCAAAGTAGGAAGGAGAAGTTTCCTGAAACTTCATCGCCTGATAGTAATGCTCGATACTCGGCCACAATAAACCCTCGAGTAAAAAAGAAGCCAGCTTATGAGTACCAAGCGCTTCGTCTTCATTGCTACGTGATAGAAATAATGCATCTTCGTCTAAATCAGGAAATAACAAATTTTTTACTCTTGGACTGTTGAAAAAGCCATCATACCCGATACGTCTTGATCAAAACAGTGGTGAGCGTACACTCGAAGTTACCGAGCGTACTCACCACTTAAGGCGTTCAATGACTCTGTCTAATCTTTAACACGAATAACAATAAACGAAGGACTTCCTTGACGAACGATCAATGCCGGAACAGCTCTATCTGAAGGAAGACTCTCTACCACCTTTTGAAATTCTTTTACCGACGTGAATTTCTGGTTATTGAGTCGAGTGATGATATCACCCTGTTTAATCCCTGCTTCACGTGCTGCACCCGACTCTACCTGGATAACATGAACACCGCCATCCAAATTCAAATCATCCAAGGTCTCATGATCAAGTTCTCGCACTTTAATGCCAATACGGTTCGTCTTCTCTACCTGAGGTTTATTTTGTAAAGCGCTCGCACTTTCGTCAGTCGGAAGCTCACCAATCTCGACACTCACTGATTTCTCATCTCCATCACGAACAACTTTTAGTTTGGCCTTGTCACCAACCTTTGTTCGCCCTACCAGCTGCGGTAGTTCAGATGAGAAATCAATCTCTTCTCCTTCATACTCGATAATTACATCACCAGTTTGAATACCTGCTTGGTCTGCAGGCGAGTCCTCAACCACCTGAGCAACTAAAGCACCGTAAGGACGATCCAAACCAAAGGAGTCAGCAAGATCTTTGTTAACTTCCTGGATCAAGACCCCTAACCAACCACGCGCGACATAACCTTGGCCTTTGAGCTGAGCTACGACCTCCATTGCGACATCAATTGGAATCGCAAAAGAAACGCCCATAAAGCCACCTGAACGAGTATAAATTTGAGAATTAATACCAACAACTTCACCATCCATATTGAATAGTGGGCCGCCAGAATTACCTGGATTAATCGCTACGTCAGTCTGAATAAAAGGTACATAATTTTCGTTAGGGAGGCTACGCCCCTTGGCACTAACAATTCCGGCAGTAACGGTGTAATCAAAACCAAAAGGAGACCCTATAGCAAAGACCCACTCACCAACCTTAAGCGGCTTTGACTTACCCAACTTAACTGCTGGCAAATCATCTGCTTCAACTTTCAAAACGGCCAGGTCTGAACGTTTGTCAGCGCCAATGAGTTCAGCTTTTAATTCACGTCGATCACTAAAACGAACATAAATTTCATCAGCACCATCGACGACGTGGTTATTAGTTAGAATAATGCCATCTTCACTTGCGATAAAGCCTGAGCCCATCGACTGCATACGCTTCTTGCCGTTAGGCTTTCCTGATTTTGGTGGGCCGCCAAAGAAATGCCGGAAGAACTCCGGGATTTGCTCCATATCACCCTGAAACTGGAACTGGGAAGGTCGCTCGGCATGGCTAACCGTACTAATATTAACGACCGATTCCGCATGCTCTTCAACTAACTCGGTAAAATCCGGCAGATCTGCAGCATGGCTAGAGAGACTCAATACACTGATTGCAGCCATCAAGAATAGCAAGGAGCTGAGTTTATTTATGTACTTCATGAAGAATCCTCAAGAGAGTATGTAGTTAGAACGTACCCTCATTTTTGAGGCCGAAGGGCTAGTTTTCAACTTAAAAATACGTAACGGGGGAGCAAGGTTAAAGAGGAAAAATACTAGTCTATAGCCCGGTCTACGGCTACAATATGTGGCTGAAAGTCTGGATCACTTTTATGCTCGCTAGCAAAACGTCTAGCCAAATAAAGCCCTAATCCAAAGCCACAAATGGACGCCAGCAAGGTCGCGGCATCATTTAAGGCTAAATAACTTTCCGCAAGCACAGCACAAAGAATCATTAAAACCAAGGGAAGCACATACATCACGAGGGAGGCCTGCAGGAAAGTTTTCTCTGGAACTGCGAGGGTTACATAATCCCCTACTTGTACATCAAACTCGTTATCAAGCTCAAACTCAATACATTTTCGTTGGCTACTATCATTGACTAGCTTTTGGCCACAGCCCGCTTTCATCTGGCAACTCTCACAGGCACTTTTTCTATCGATACGAACCGATATACGCCCATTAGTTGTTGAGTCATCAGCAATGACTATAGCTTGTTCTTTAATCATTAAACTAACCTTACATGATCGGTTTGACTGATTTCGCAACCTTCATTGCAGTCATAGCAGGAACTTCGCCAACAACCGTCACATGATAGTCATGACCATCAACACTGTGATCAGTTGAATAGGCAGTTGTTGCACCCACCTGTGTCGCACCTTCAGGCATAGTTCCCTTATCAACCGACTCGATAAATATACTGAAGGTTGCCAGGCCATCACTATAGACCATTACATGCTCACCTTCTTTTGCCTCTCCATTTATCTTTTCATAGCCATTAGGCAAAAATTCAACTTGCCACATCAGGGAACGCGACCAGGACATACCTTTGTCTGCCGTTTTGATCATTTCATGCTTAATCGCTTTCCCTGCCCCCATTACATCGAAAACGGTCGAGTCAATATTATTTGGGTACTCTACATGTGTGTATTGGAAACGCTCCAAGGCTTTATGCTCTTGGTCAATTAACTCAGACTTTAGGAGCAGGCCTTTCTCTTCATCTATCCATAGCTTATAGCTATAACGTTCATCGTCATTGGCAGATATTTCCACCACAACACATGAACGCTCTATCATTCTCTCTTTCCCCTTAAGAACTAAAGAGTAATGACTCTTACCAGGCATAAAACCAACAAACTTATTAGTAAAGTTATTGGAAAGAGGACTGTTTTCTACCTCTACAACTCTGTTATTCGGAAAGACGCACATTACCCGCTCACCATCACGGACAATTTCGCCCATCTCGCCATCGAGTTGCTTTAAGCGCTCTTTCTCAAGACCCTTCTCGTACTGGTGAATAACACTCATGGTACTCGACATAGCACCTCTCGAGAACATAAAGCGTCCACGATAGTTCTGCTCTACAGAGGCTTGTTGCATAAACATCAACCAATCAATTGCTTCCCAGGCGCTGCGCTCCTTTGGAAACTGATAAGTCCATTCCTCCTTGGCGCCTTGAGCATAGAGCGGCGCACCGACAAGACAAAAAAGTAGCAACAACCCACGCAGAAGAACTTTAGTATTAAGCTTATTCAAATCAATTAACATGATGATATTTTCACTTCCAAGCTCAGCTTATATTCCAACAGAATTGACACTTGCAACCCTAGCCAAAGGCATAAAACCAGACTGAGTACCACGTATCGAGTGTTCAGCATGCCTCAGTAAATACTGACTAAAATGACGCGCCTGCTCTTCAGTCATCTCAACAACAACCTTAGGCTCTTGCGCAGAAACTTTAAGCAGCGCACCTTCAGCAGAAATATTCGCAGCAGTGCTTTGTATTTCATCATTCAGTTCAGTCGTACCTTGAAAAGCAAAAATAAAGGCAAAAGCGACACTGGCCGCTAAGGCAAGCCAAGCACGACTTCCGCCTCTTTTGCTCGACGATTCAGAGCTATCATCAAGAAGCGGAACAACTTTTTGATCCTCACGGCGATCAGCAAGATTCTGAGGGACAGTACCTTCTACGCTATCCATCTCGGTACTCATATCGAGTGAAGGTTCAGCTGCATTGTCCCGGATTGCCGCAGCCACCCCGGCACTAATATCAATATTGAAGTGGCTTTCACTATCTCGTTTCAGCACCTGACGCGCCTCATGATAGCGCCCCCACAGTAGCTGCACCTCTTGTTCATCGGAGTGACCGAGTATTCGCTGAAGTTCCAGCTCATTTGACTCATCATCCATCAACGCTGATATAGACTCTCTTAATCTCTCGTCCATTAATCACCTCTCATGGCTTTGATCTCATTATCAATCGCTTCTCTAGCCCTAAATATACGCGACCTAACAGTTCCAACCGGGCATTCCATCACCGCCGCAATTTCGTCATAACTTAAATTATCAAACTCCCTTAGCGTCAAAGCGATGCGCAAATCTTCAGGCAGCTTTTTAATCGTATTCTTGATCACAGCTTCCAACTGGTCTTTACTCAACAACTGTTCAGGTGATGCGGTATCTTTTAAAGCACTGGCATTTGGGTTTAACTCCGCACCCTCAAGCTCACAATCACTTGACGGGGGTCTCCGACCTTTGGATTGAAGGTAGTTTTTAGCGCAGTTTATAGCAATACGATAAACCCAGGTATAAAAGGCACTATCCCCTCTAAACCTGTCTATTGCTCGGTAGGCCTTTATAAAGGCTTCTTGGGTTACATCAGCGACTTCATGGTAATCACTAACATAGCGAGACACGACTGCTGCAACCTTGTTTTGGTACTTTATGACCAGTAAATCAAAGGCTGCTTTATCGCCCCGCTGCACACGGACCACTAACTTCTGATCTATACTCGTGTCAGCGTCAGTTTTTTCAGGCAGTGTGGTATGAGTCATATTTTTAGTTTTTTGTTGAAATATCACTACATTATCGCTCAGAGCCTCGAAAATTAAAACGCCTTCTCGCTGTTTTAACACTTCTTTACCCTGCTCTACATGACTCAAACATTGTTTAAAATTATTGACTGTCACACCTATGTCCCACTTTGTCATTCTATGCGCTTCGATCTTTAAGCGCTAATCGCTATCTCTATAGAATTGAGACATTTCATTTACAAATAAGTTCAATATCTAAATAATAGCGGCCGTTAACTTATTGAATGAGTACCGATAATGTCTTCTTCCTATACCTATGATGTTCTAATAATTGGCAGCGGCGCCGCTGGACTAAGTGCTGCTCTCGGTTTGAATAAAGACTTATCTGTTGCAGTGATATCAAAGGCAGGTCTATCTAGCGGCTCGACACCTTGGGCGCAAGGCGGAATTGCAGCGGTGCTCAGCGAGAAAGATGATATCGAGTCTCATATCAGAGACACACTTAATGCAGGTGCTGGTTTATGTCACGAAGACGCAGTCAGGCAGACTGTAGAAAACGGCAGACAGAGTGTCTCCTGGTTAGTTGATCAGGGTGTTGACTTTACCAAGATGGACAACGCTGAAGAAGACACTTATCACCTAACCAAAGAAGGTGGTCACAGTCACCGCCGCGTGATTCACGCGGACGATGCGACTGGCTTGGCAATCTCTACAGCACTTTGTTCGCAGGCAGAGTTAGCAGAAAATATCGATATTTTTGAAAACAGGGTTGCGGTCGACCTTATCACACACAAAAAGCTTTTCTTACCTGGCAATCGCTGCGTCGGGGCTTATGTACTTAACCAGTCCAGCGATCATGTCGAGCTATTCAAAGCACGATTCGTCGTACTGGCAACTGGCGGCGCAAGCAAAGCTTACCTATACACAAGCAACCCTGACGGCGCCAGCGGTGATGGCATTGCCATGGCCTGGCGTAGTGGTTGCCGCGTGGCCAATATGGAGTTCAACCAGTTTCACCCTACCTGCCTTTACCACCCACAAGCTAAGTCCTTTTTGATAACTGAAGCGGTACGTGGCGAAGGTGGAAAGTTGTTACTGCCAAATGGCGAACGATTTATGCATCGTTTTGATAAGCGAGAAGAATTAGCGCCGCGTGACATTGTCGCTCGAGCTATTGACCATGAAATGAAACGTATCGGTGCCGACCATCTTTATCTTGACATTAGCCACGAGCCAGATGATTTTATCAAGTCTCACTTCCCGATGATTTATGAGACTTGCTTGAAGTTTGGTATCGATATCTGCCACCAGGCAATTCCCATCGTCCCTGCTGCACATTATACCTGCGGAGGCATTATGGTGGACCACCGAAGCCGTACTGATGTTAATCAACTCTATGCAGTTGGCGAGGCGTCGTTCACGGGTTTACATGGCGCAAACCGAATGGCCAGCAACTCCCTGACTGAATGTATCGTTTATGGACAGGCAGCAGCCAATGATATCAATAGAAAGTCTGCAGATATTCCCGAGCCACCCGATGCCCCTTTATGGGATGAGTCCCAAGTAACCGATTCTGACGAGGATGTTGTAATTTCGCATAATTGGGATGAGTTAAGGCGCTTTATGTGGGATTACGTCGGCATTGTTCGAACGAATAAGCGGCTTCAGCGAGCAAAGCACCGTGTTGATCTTTTACATCAAGAGATACTTGATTATTACAGTAACTACAGCGTGACGAATGACCTGTTAGAACTAAGAAACCTTGTCACGGTTGCAGACCTGATCATTTGCTCCGCAATCCAGAGAAAAGAAAGCCGAGGCCTTCACTATACACTAGACTACCCGGAGCGACTCCCCAGTGCCAAGGATACGGTTTTAACCCCCACTAATTATTCCACCCGAGACTGGTAAACCGAACTAGAACTTTATATCGGCTTACTTAGTTTAGGAAACCTGCTCATCGTGTTTTGGAGCAAGCCACCGACGAATGGTCTGCTCTAACTTATCTTTTTCCACCGGTTTGCTCAAATAGTCATCCATACCGGCCTCTATACACTTCTCGATATCACCTGACATAGCATTAGCAGTAACAGCAATGATTGCGGGCTGCACAAGCCCTTGAATAGCCCTAATATTACGAGTAGCCTCTAGACCATCCATTCTTGGCATTTGCCAGTCCATCAAAATCAAATCGTAATGAGATTTTTGAACAGCCTCCAGTGCTTCAACACCATCGTTGGCGATATCAGCTTTCAGATTCAAATAGTCAAGCATTATCATCAATACCTGCTGATTAACCTTATTATCTTCGACGACTAATATTTTACTATGAGGCGCAAAGCCCAAGTCTTCACCATGTTGAACATTATCAAGCTTGATGTTATCGCTCTCATGACTTCCATCATGACAGGTAATTTCTGCTAATAATTCATCATACCTTAGTGGTTGAGACAAAAAGCTGATTCTAAAACGCCCTGAGAAAGAAGGATCTTTAATCTCACTGCATTCATCCTTATCAGTCATTAAAACAGTTTTATGGTTTTTAAGGGGGTCAGGCAGCTGGGATTCCATTGACTCGAGTTCATATAGCAAGGTGGAATCAACCGATACTGTTACCAAGGAATCAGGGCTTTCTTTAGCCAACACTGACAACCAGGATGAGACACTAACGAAGGTTTCAAATTCAATCTTTGCTGCTCTAAAATACTGTTCCAGCACACTGTTTTGGAAGTGATCCTTGCCTTCCAGCAATAGAACTTTAGTCGGCAATGCAGTTTTTCTTTGAGCGTCATGTAGTACTACATTTTTGTCTTGCTGGCATTGCAGTTTGAGTTTGAAAATAAACGTTGTGCCAATACCTTCTTCACTTCTAAAGTCTACGCTACCACCCATCAACTCAGCCAAGTGCTTACAAATAGTCAACCCTAAGCCCGTACCGCCATACTTTCCAGTTGTCGAAGAGTCACCTTGAACGAAAGGAGTAAACAGCTTACTTTGCGCAGTTTTTGATAGCCCTATACCGGTATCTCGAACTTCCACAATTAGCTGGGTATTGTTGTCATTCTGGTAAGCCGATTCCAACCACAATTCAACTCGCCCGGAACTGGTAAACTTGACCGCAGTTGCAGCAAGATTCAGAATAACCTGTCGTATTCTATTCGGGTCGCCTTTGACCCAGCGATTGATATCTGGAGATAGATAATAAATAAATTCCAAACGCTTTTCTTGTGCCTGAAAATTGATTAGATCTGCACAGTCATCAACTACCTGACGCAAATCGAAAGGAATGCTTTCTAGATCTAACTGATTCGCCTCGATCTTAGAAAAGTCCATTATATCGTTAATTAAGGACAATAAAGCCTGAGCTGAAGAGTTGATAACATTTACAAACTTATCCTGCTCAGCATCGAGTTTGGTTTTCTTTAACACATCCGACAAACCAATGATGGCATTCATTGGCGTTCGAATATCATGACTCATGGATGCGAGAAAAATATTTTTACTTCTGTTAGCGCTTTCAGCAACTTCTCTGGCGTCATCCAACTGTGAGTTTCGCTGCTTAAGCTCATCTAAGGTTTCACTCAGCTGAGAGGTACGAATATTAAACCAGCTCGCTAACTGGGAAAGTTCGCTACTGCTAGGTATTTTCAGACGCGTTACGTAATCTTCACGGCTAACAAGCTTTCTCACCTGCTGGGTCAGCTTATTAATAGGCTCCATGAAGACCAGGTTGAAGAAGATAATATAAGAGAGAGCACTGAAAACTAACAGTACTAAGAGATTGCTTAATAGGCCGTCAGATATTTCATCTACTACCGCAATACTATACCGGGCAGGCATAGATAGTACGATCTTCCAGCCAATATTGGGAAGGCTCAAGACTCTGATTGATGAAGCCTCTAATAGAATAGGGTCATCTTTCAAGATTAGTGGTTTATTTGTTGAGGCTTCAAACCGCAAACCTAACAAGAAAGCGGCTATCGTAGAGCCTTCTTCAACTTCAACCTGATAAGATTCTTCAGCCAGCACCTCTGCTAAGCGTTTAACTTCAGCACTGAATTTATCATCACCTGCCCCATTACTGAGCGAAGTACTTACCGTTTTAAGGTAACTTTCTATTTGCTGGAAACCGGAGTTAGTTGCTGAAATGTCTGACATAGTCGGATATTCATGTTTGACGAAGCCTTTGAGGTCTAGGAACTGAGCTTGCTTATTAACTTCGACTGGGAATGACAGTAAGCGATTATTTCGATCTAAGGCAAAAGCATAGCCCCCAATTAATTTTGCCTGCTCAGACATAAACTCAGACAAGCCAGTTAACCTTAGATCGATTGTTGCGACACCCTTGAAAACGCCATTCTCGAACATTGGCACCGTACAAGTTACCATCGGTTCTAATGAATAAGGGTCCATATAAGACTTTGACCAGTAAGCACGCCCGTGTTTTAAATAACGGGCAGGAACATACCATTCTTCGTTGTGGTAGCCATTCCCTTTGGGGTCGTTGTAATCGTCGAAATACTCTAAGACACCTTGCTCATTTCTCCCCCAAAAAAAGGACCGACGTTCCACGCCTTCTTTGAACTGATTGGGTTCGGGCCAAACACCACCACCGGCAACAAGCTTTGACATTCCCGCTTGATCAATAACCTTTGGCAATAAATCTTTAAATGTAGCAACATCTTTGGAAAGCGAGACACCGAGTTTTGCTAAAGTCGTGGTCAATGTCTCAGTCGCAACAAGGCGTTGTTGCAGCTTTAAAACAATATTCTGGCCAATCTCTCGATTTAGCTTTTCAGCCTGCTCGGAAATGACCTGCTTGCCTTTTGTCTGAGTCACAAAATAGCTGGCGGCTACAACTGCTGCGATAAACAGAACAAGGCCCAAGCTCATTTTAAAGATCAAACTGCTGAAGACTCTATTTCTGGGACCTACATGTGCACTTCGTTCAGCTCTAGCACAGTCATCCTGGTGCTGAGTATGCTTATTAGTTGAAAGATCTTCTGATAGTTCTTTGGTGATTTGTTCCGTTCTTGGATCTCTTCGCTTCATTGAAGGGCCAACAACTTTCTTACTTTCCTGCTTCATAGCACTCGTTCTTTCGTCCAAGAAATATGGAAAAAGTATAGGCAATAGATTGGTAAAAGAGAAATTCGAAGCTCTATTCCAAAGAAAGAACGCCTGCTTTTACGATAATAATCATGAAACTGGCTCTAAATACTCAATAATATATTGAACACTTACTCGCCCTCGAAACTCGTTTATTCCCGGTTTAAAGACCACTCTAGCCATTTCAGGCAAGTGCTGACTTACCCATGGACTATTAAATTGAATCGCGTCAAACAACTCATGACCACCTTCCATTTTTAATACTAGCTTGAGGTGTTTTTCTTTTAATACTCTGCTCTGTACCAATTCAAAGGTATTTTCAAAACAAGGTTCTGGAAAGCGTTGACCCCAAGGCCCAGCAGCTTCAAGCTCTCTTATTTGCTGAACTGTTGACTCATACTCATTCAATGGGCCATCGGTAAGGATAACCGACTCCATATCCTCTTCCCTCAATAACTCTCTTACGACTTGGTCAAACGCTTCATTAAAATGCGGATAGCTCGCTTCATCAATCGACAAACCCGCCGCCATCGCATGGCCACCAAACTTTTTAATCAGCTCTGGGTGGCGCTTAGATACCAGGTCCAGAGCATCGCGCATATGAAGCCCGGGTATAGAGCGCGCAGATCCTTTTAGCTCCCTATTCTGAATCAGCGGATCATCGCTAGCAGGCGCAAAAGCGATTACGGGCCGATGAAATAGCTCTTTGATACGTGAAGCTAATATCCCAATGACACCTTGGTGCCAATGTGGCTCATATAAGCTCAACCCCCACGACAAGTTCTCAAGAGCCAAGCTTTCCGTAGACTTGTCCAGAATGCTTTGTACCTGGGCTTCAGCATCCTGTTTCATTTCGGCTTCAATGCGCTTGCGCTCGACATTCAGCTGGTCCAGGCGCTGCGCGATAGACATTGCCCTAACCTCGCTATCAGCTAATAGGCATTCGATACCCTGTGACATATCATCAAGGCGACCCGCCGCATTTAGCCGCGGACCAACGATAAACCCCATATCACTCGATTTAACGCCCGACAACTCCTTACCCGCGAGCGACAAAAGCGCTTTGATTCCAGGACGACAATAACCTGCCCGAATACGTTTAAGCCCTTGGGAAACCAGTACGCGATTGTTGTGATCGAGCGCCACCAGATCAGCGACAGTCCCCAAAGCAACCAAATCAAGATATGAAGCCATATTGGGTTCTTTAAGCTGTCTCTGTTCAAACCATTGTCTCTTTTTAAGCAAGGTTCTAAGACTACTTAAAACATAAAATATAACCCCTACCCCTGCGGCATTTTTGCTGGGAAATTCACAACCGAGTTGATTTGGATTCACGATTGCATCAGCTTTAGGTAGGGTATCTCCCGGCAAGTGATGATCAGTAACCAAAACCTTAATACCGAGTGACTTGGCCCGCTCTACGCCTGCTTCACTAGCAATACCATTATCAACAGTAACGATTAGGTCAGGCTTTAATTTTGCAGCATAGTCAACGATTTCTGGCGTCAGGCCATAGCCGAATTCAAAACGGTTGGGCACAATATAAGAGCACTCTTTCGCCCCCATCTCTCGAAGTACAAGAACAGCCAAGGCTGTACTCGTCGCACCATCGCAGTCAAAGTCTCCAAGAATTAAGATATGCTGCTGTGCAACGAGCGCATTATATAAAACTTCAAGCGCCTCGTTCAGGCCTTTTAGAGAAGATGATGATTCCAGGTCAGCAAGTTGATAGCTTAACTCTTTCGCACTGTGCACCCCTCTCGCCTGATAAATCCGGCTTAATAATGGCGAAAACCCGTCCATCACCGGAGCCCCTTCCGAGAGCGTGCGTCTAACTATTTTCATCATTGGAGCCTGTTTGGTAAAAGTAAGAACCGACGAAGTGAATTACATAAGCCACAAAAAAGCCGGAACAGCGTCCGGCTTTTTTAATCACAGATATGCTTAGCCGCGTCTGTGCTTTGCGACAAAGGCATGTACTTTAGCCATGTCATTTGGAAGAACCTCATAACGCTCTTCCCTATCATAAAGGTCTTTCATATGGTGGGGAAGCTCTGGCGCTACATCAAGCCCGGACTTCTCGACAGCTTCAGGAAACTTAACAGGGTGTGCAGTAGCCAAGGTAATCATTGGTATACTGCCATCACGGCGGCACTCGCGTGCGGCACCCACACCAATAGCAGTGTGTGGATCAATCAAGTATTCAGTCTCTTCGTAAACATCCTTAATCAACTGACATGTTTGCTCATCATTCAGAGACCAGCTATCAAAGAGCTTTCTGGCAGCACGCCAGCGATACTCTTCTACGGAACCTTCGTCAGTTTTCCAGGATTCCATCTGCTTCGCCAAAGCCTTTCCGTCGCGTCCATATAAGTCGAACATTAAACGCTCAAAGTTGCTTGAGACCATAATATCCATACTTGGGGAAAGTGTGTGCTCTAAAGGCTGCATTTTATAGTGATTAGCACTGATAAAACGATGCAGAATGTCATTTTTGTTAGTAGCAACAACTAACTGACTAATAGGTAAACCCATATTCCGAGCTAAGTAACCCGCAAAAATATCGCCAAAATTACCAGTTGGAACCGAAAAAGCAACACTCCTATGAGGGCCACCAAGCGCTAAGGATGCACTGAAGTAATAGACAATCTGAGCCATAATTCGCGCCCAGTTTATTGAATTCACAGCAACCAGGCGAGTACCTTCTAAAAAGGACTGGTCAGCAAAGCTGTTTTTAACCATGTGCTGACAGTCATCGAAGTTACCTTCAATAGCAATGTTGAAAACGTTATCACCCAATACCGTCGTCATTTGTTTACGCTGTACATCCGATACTCTGTTATGCGGATGCAAAATAAAGATGTCGACGTTGTCGCAGTGTTTACAGCCTTCTATCGCGGCAGAACCAGTATCGCCAGAAGTCGCACCCATAATAACTACACGCTCATTTCTTTTCTTAAGCACATAATCCAACAAGCGACCTAGTAGCTGTAAGGCAAAGTCTTTAAATGCCAGTGTAGGACCGCGGAATAACTCCATCACCCACTCGTTAGCATCCACTTGCACTAAAGGTGCGACGGCAGAGTGATCAAACACCTCATAGGTTTTTTCAACCATGTCCCTGAAATCATCTTCAGGAATTTCACCTTCAACAAAGGGGTACATAACATTGAAAGCTAACTGAGAGTATGGAAGGCCTGCCCAGGATGCGATTTCTTCCTGAGTAAAACGAGGTAAGGTTTCGGGTACATAGAGCCCACCATCTGGCGCTAAACCAGTCAACAAAACATCTTCAAATGATAAAGGGGGCGCTTCGCCGCGTGTGCTAATATATTTCACGTTTATCTATCCAAGCAAAATTTCTATCGTAAACAAGAAGGCTCTGCCTTCAGGTTCTTCTAATTAATGGTTAAAGTGCTCAACGCGTATCTTCACGACTTCTTTTCTTGTCGTTTCAAGCGCTTCTATCTGCTCTATAGCAGTATTAATTTGCTTCTCTTGCACTTCATGGGTCAATAATACAAGCGGAATGCAATCACCCTCTCGGTCGGTTTCTTTTTGCATCACTGACTCAATATTAATCCCCAGGTCACTCATAATCGACGCGATCTTGGCCAATACGCCCGGGTGGTCCTCAGCAGTAACACGCAAGTAATACGCAGAAGATATTTCTTCGATTGGCAGTACCGATAAGTCTTGAATCTTGTCAGCGCTGAAGCCAAGGTAAGGAACCGGTACAAAGCCTTTATTATCGCCTATTCGTGCGATATCAATAATATCCGCAATTACCGCTGAAGCTGTTGCTTCTGAGCCAGCACCGGCACCATAGTACAATGTTTGACCAACCGCATCACCATCGACCAATACCGAGTTCATTACGCCATCGACTTTAGCGATCAGCTGGTCCTGAGGGATTAACGTCGGATGAACTCGAAGCTCAAAACCATTTTCATGCTTACGCGTAATACCCAAGTGCTTTATGTTATAACCTAAAGCATCGGCATTAACGACATCAGCTGGTGCAATTTTACTAATGCCTTCAGTAAAGGCTTTTTCAAACTCTAAAGGAACACCAAACGCTGCGGATGCCAGAATAGTTAACTTATGCGCAGCATCAATACCTTCGACATCAAAGGTTGGATCTGCTTCAGCGTAACCAAGATCTTGCGCTTCTTTTAACACATCTTGGAAATCTCGCCCTTTGTCCTTCATTTCCGTAAGAATAAAATTTCCTGTACCGTTGATGATACCCGCAAGCCAATTAACCTTGTTTGCAGCTAAACCTTCTCGAAGCGCTTTTATAATCGGAATTCCACCAGCGACCCCCGCCTCATAGGCAACAACTACTTTATGCTCGGCAGCCAGCGCAAAAATTTCGTTTCCGTGCTCAGCTATAAGCGCTTTGTTAGCCGTGACAACATGCTTGCCATTTTTAATCGCAGCACAAACAATGTCTTTAGCAAGATCATAGCCACCAATTAATTCTGCTACCACATCCACATCAGGGTTATTGACAACATCCATTACATTCGTCGAAAATTCGATACCGCTAAGGTCACAATTATCTTTAAGCTTTCTAGAGGCGACTTGAATCACCTCAACCTGACAGCCTGCTCGGGCAGTAATATCCTGTTGATTTCGTTTCAAGACATTAATCACGCCACTAGCGACGGTACCTAGACCACATATTCCAATCTTAACGGAGCTCAAGATATATTCCTCACGATCACGAATTCATTCTGACTTAAAGCAAAGCAACGACTAAATAGCTGCTACCCTGTAGCCTTAAAATATTTTGGCGGATAGTATACCTTTTCATCAAAGAAAAAGAATGGCACCACAACTTATTTTGAGACCCGCATATTTTTTACTAGCAGATCATTTCTTCACAGCTATACTTCTGAAAACTTAAATAAACAAGAATCAAATCCATGACTAAATACTTAACCGGCATCTGCTTTATTATCTTCAGCACCTTACTTTCTTCATGTGGTGGCGCCTTTAGCGGCTATAGTGACGCGGAACTTAGAAAAGCTTATCGTGACTGTGACTACAACAAACTTTCTCCAGCCGGAGCTCAGCGCTGCAACAACATCAAAAAAGAATGCGACTCACGCAGAAAAGACAAGGGGTTTAGGTGTTAAATTCGACAGCGATAAAAAAAGGCCCGATGAGGGCCTTTTTTTATTAGCTAGCAACTATAGAACACCAAGCGCTTTCCCAAGTTTTTGGGCATTTAAATAACCTGGAATTAAACGACCACTTTCTAAAACAATTGCCGGCGTGCCACTTATTCCCATTGCCTGCCCTAACATATACTGGTCCTGTACAGGGTTGGCGCAAGTCTTTTCGGGAATTGACTTACCATTCTTAGCATCAGTCATCGCTTCGAGCTTATCTTCAGCACACCATGCTGATACGTATTTACCATATGAGTCACTCCCAACACCTGCACGCGGATATGCCAGATAACTAACCTCTATCCCCATATCATTCAAAGCTGGAATTTCTCTATGAAGCTTACGGCAATAACCACAATCAATATCAGTAAATACTGCTATACGAGCCTTGGTTTCACCCTTTGCAGGAAATACAATTTTATCCTTACCCTGAACTGAAGAAATTTGCTCAATTCTGGCGGTCTCGCGACGCTTTTCAGTCAGGTTTTCAATTCGCCCTGTCTTCGTTGCATACAGATCACCGGTTAGAAAGAACTTACCATCAGAACTGACAAATAAAGCTTCACCTGAGTAGGTTGTAACCCGGTACATACCAACAATCTCACTCATCTCGACCGAGCTCAATTTCAAACCCGGCATTGCCTCGGATAAGCTTTTTCGAACCTGAGCCTCATCAGCATTCGCCGTGAGCGAAAACAGCAGACTTAGACAGATAATATACCGAACTAAACGCATACAAACCTCTATAATTAAAACCTATGTAAGGCTTGGCAAAAAACCAAGCCGTTTTTTAATTGAACATTATTTGTATGACAAGCTAAACGGAATTAAGTTCATCTACAAGAACTTATCGTTAACATTTTGTTATGTAGTACTAGGCTCTAGGATGAAAATCTTGATGTAAATCGTATAAGCGCTGTTTAGCTATATGAGTGTAAATCTGAGTTGTTGACAAATTTCCATGCCCCAGTAATAGCTGTACAACACGCAAGTCTGCACCATGATTCAAGAGATGAGTTGCGAAAGCATGTCTTAAGGTATGAGGTGATAATTTTTTGTTAATACCGGACTCAATCGCATACTTTTTAATTCGATGCCAGAATGTTTGCCTTGTCATTTGCTGTGATCGAGAACTTGGGAAGATGACGTGACACCCAGATGAGCCCGCTAGCTCTGGCCTGGCTTTCGACAAGTATTCGTCCAGCCAATCCAAGGTCGGCTCCCCCACAGGAACCAAACGCTCCTTACCACCCTTTCCAAATAAACGAATTAAGCCTTGCTGGACATTTAGTTGCTCAAAATTCAGGGATACCAATTCTGACACCCTTAGGCCGGAGCCATACATAACCTCTAACATTGCCCTATCACGCAAGCCAAGCACCTCAGAAACGTCCGGAGCCGCCAATAACTTCTCAACCTCTGCTTCAGTAAGAGAACTGGGCAGCATACGCGGCAACTTGGGGTTATCTATATTGAGTGTTGGGTCTATGGCGATTATGTTTTCGCGCACTAGAAAGCGGTAGAAGCGCCTTAAACAGGATAATAAGCGTGAACTGGACGAAGACTTAAGCCCTCTTTCCAAGCAGTCCGATAGATAATCATAGATATCACTTTCGCCAGCCTGATGTAGCTCTAAAGTGCGCTTTTTATGGAGCCACGAAGCAAATTGCTTTAAATCGGATCGGTAAGCAGACAAGCTATTGTCACTTAGCCCATTCTCTAGCCACAAAGTGTCAAGAAAACGCTCTGTATACGTCATCACCCATTCACCACCAAGGAGAAAGCAAAAAAGGCAAGCGCCCTAAAGCCACTTGCCTTTTTTAAAAGATAAATTAAGCAGTATTAAAACTTAGCTCAACTTCTCTTTAATTCGAGCAGCCTTACCACTTAGCTCACGCAAGTAGTACAACTTAGCCTGACGAACATCACCACGACGCTTAACTTCGATGCTATCAACCTGCTTACTGAAAGTCTGGAATGTTCTCTCAACACCAACACCGTAAGAAATCTTACGAACCGTGAAAGAAGAGTTAAGACCACGGTTGCGCTTAGCGATAACAACACCTTCATAGGCCTGTAGACGCTCACGGTTACCTTCTTTAACTTTTACTTGAACAACGACTGTATCACCAGGGCCGAATTCTGGAATCTCTGCCGTCATTTGCTCAGCTTCTAAGGCGCTGATAATGTTATTCTTGCTGCTCATTTTACACTCCTAAAAATGATAAACCTAAAGCCTCAGGCCTACCGATTCACTTCTCTAATAAATTCTTGCAACAGAGTCTGCTGCTCGCTATCTAATTCTATTTTGTCCAGCAACTCTGGACGTCGCTGCCATGTTCGCCCCAAGGATTGTTTAAGGCGCCAGCGGCGAATTTTTTCATGATTACCCGACATCAAAACATCAGGAATCGGCTTACCCATAAAAACTTCTGGACGAGTATAGTGAGGACAATCCAACAAACCACTAGCAAACGAATCCTCGGTTGCCGACTCACTATGCCCCAATACCCCAGGTATTAACCTGGAAATGGTATCCAGCAATACCATTGAAGCAAGCTCACCACCACTCAATACGAAATCACCAATTGATATTTCTTCATCAATTTCAGCTTCGATTAAGCGCTCGTCAACTCCCTCATATCGACCACAGACGCAAATCAATCCGTCATATTCAGCCAGTTCCACAGCTTTCTTATGGTCTAGGCGCTGTCCTTGAGGTGACAGGTATACAGTACGTAGTGATACCACCTTCTCGGGCTGATCGTGCTTTAGGTCCTGCACCATCTTTGCCTTAGCGTCGTGAATAGCATCCTGCAAAGGCTGCACTTTCATCAACATTCCCGGGCCACCACCATAAGGTCTATCATCGACCGTACGGTGCTTATCATGGGTGAACTCTCGAGGATTCCAATAATCCAGAGCTATTAGCCCTTTCTTTACTGCCCGCCCAACGACACCATGATCTTCTAGAGAGCGAAACATTTCAGGAAAAAGCGTAACCAGTCCAAAATGCATACATTCACATCTCTAAGCCAGTCACACCACATTGACCAGCAAGTTTCTATCTTTGCACCACTTAAAGAACCAATCCCTTATGCCAGAACTGATTTACAGAACTGATTAAGTAGTGCCTATATAAAAACGCCCCGCAAGTACCGCAATCAGCGCTTTACAAACTAAAACTCCGGATCCCAATCAACTTCAATGGATCCTGCTTCCAGATCTACCGCCAAGACAACCTGATCTGGCAAGTAAGGAATTAATCGCTCCCTACCGTCCAAGCTATCCTTACACTTTTTTACTACCAAAACATCGTTAGATCCGGTTTCAATCAAATGATCAACACGACCAAGTAAAACCTTCTCTTCTACATCAGACCCTGAAGCAAATACTTTCAGACCTTGAAGCTGATGCCAGTAGTAATCACCGCTAGGCAGTTCCGGCAATTCTTCTCGAGGTACAGAAATCAACGAACCACAATACTGCTTAGCCTCATCGCGATCATGACACCCCTTTAACTGGGCGACCAGACCATTGCCATGAGCTTTGCAGCTAAGCACGGTTACCGATCCGTTCTTGCTGCCACCTTCGAGAGTCCAATTTTTATATTGGCAAATATTTTCTTTAGGCTGAGTATAGGAAAACACCTTCACCCAACCCTTAACACCGTATACCGAGGTAATCTTACCCATTACAGCTTTTTCTGTAGCTTTGCTCATGAGTAATTATTTCCAGCCGGTATCAATGTTAGCTTTCCAGACTACTTAAACGGCCTTACGCAGCTTTAGCAGACTCTTTCAAAAGTGTCTTAACTCGGTCAGAAGTCTGAGCACCTTTATCTAACCAGTGCTGAACACGGTCAGAATCAACTCTTAAACGTTCTTCCTGGCCACGTGCCAAAGGATTGAAAAAACCAACACGTTCCAAATAACGACCATCACGTGAAGAACGGCTGTCTGTAACTGTTAGATGATAAAATGGGCGCTTCTTAGAGCCACCACGAGATAAACGGATAGTAACCATTCGTTGTAAATCCTGATTCCAGTTAAAAAATTCCCACACCACACCCGCAAAGCAGGATGACGGCGCTCGAAAGGGCGCATATTCTAGAGCATTACTCTAGAATTGAAAACACTAATTTCTGTTTTTTTACAATATCGCAATAATTCAGAGCGCCCTGCTGCGATTTCCAGTTTTTCTTAACACTTAAAACGGTCCACCGCCGCCTGGAGGCATCATTCCTTTCATCCCCCTCATCATCGACGCCATACCGCCTTTAGAAGAAAATTTCTTCATCATCTTTTGCATTTGCTTGTGCTGCTTTAACAGACGATTAATATCTTGAATCTGCGTACCTGAACCTGCCGCTATACGACGTTTTCTAGAATTGTTAACAGTATCAGGGAAGCGACGTTCTTTGGGCGTCATCGAGGATATAATCGCTTCCATCTGCCCTAAAGACTTATCATTAACTTGCTGTTGTGCAGCCTCTGCCATCTGCCCCATACCCGGCAACTTATCCAGCAAATTACCAACACCACCCATGTTTTTCATTTGTTGCAACTGGTCGCGAAAATCTTCTAAATCAAAGGATTTACCCTTTTTGATCTTTTTAGTAAGTTTTTCAGCTTTCTTCTTATCAAGATTACGCTCAGCCTCTTCAATCAGAGTCAGAACATCACCCATCCCCAAAATTCGAGAAGCCAAACGATCCGGATAAAACGGCTCTAATGCATCGACTTTTTCACCCATCCCCATAAACTTGATAGGCTTGCCGGTAATATGGCGCACAGACAATGCCGCACCACCACGGGAGTCGCCATCAGCTTTTGTCAGAATAACACCCGTCAATGGCAGAGCCTCATCAAAGGCCTTCGCAGTATTTGCTGCATCCTGCCCCGTCATAGAGTCAACAACGAATAAGGTTTCTACCGGAGTAATCGCCTGATGCAACTCTTTAATCTCAAGCATCATTTCATCATCTATAGCCAATCGACCCGCTGTATCGACAATCAAGACATCGCAAAAGGTTTTCTTGGCTTCAGATATCGCTGCATTAGCAATATCGATTGGTTTCTGATCAGTGGTGCTCGGGAAGAAGTTCGCTCCCACCTCTCCAGCCAATGTTTCAAGCTGCTTGATCGCCGCAGGACGATAAACATCCGCACTCACAACCATTACCTTTTTCTTTTCCCGCTCAGACAAGTGACGAGCCAGCTTGGCAACAGAGGTAGTCTTACCCGCACCCTGTAAACCCGCCATCAAAACAACAGCCGGAGGTTGGGCATTTAAACTCAAGCCTTCTGACTGAGCCCCCATCATTTCAACCAGCTCAGCATTCACTATCTTAATAAATGCCTGACCGGGCGATAAGCTACGCATGACTTCATAACCAATCGCGCGCTTTCTAACCTGCCCAATAAATTGTTTAACGACTGGCAAAGCCACATCAGCCTCAAGCAATGCCATTCGAACTTCTCTCAAAGTTCCTTTAATATTATCTTCAGTTAAGCGGGCTTTGCCGGTAACTTTTTTAAGACTCTCTGATAAGCGATCGCTCAGATTTTCAAACATGTTTAATCTCTATATTATTGCTATGTAATTGCAAACGGCGCATTATAACCATTTAACAGCCATAAGTTGAACATCAAGCTAAATAATGAATATCTTTGTACTCAGTTTTTTGTCGGTCGGACTGTATTTCACAGGGACAATCTATCAAACCCTCGTGTATCTCAGAAAAATTAATGCCAAGCACTTCATCTCCCTTTTAATCGGAGCCAGTGCGGCAAGCTTGCAGCTAATAGTTACTTTAGAGCAAACCTTCCGTGACAACTACGCCGCCTTTAGCTTCTCAAACTCAGCATCACTTATCGCCTGCGTTATTGTTATCGGGCTTTTATTGGCATCCAGCAGAAAACCACTCCAAGCAATTTTTCTTGCCGTTTACCCTTGCGCTGCACTTAGCGTAATCACCCTACTCGCCTTTAACGACAGCAGCCAATCATTCTCACCACAAAGCAGCGGCATCTTTATACACGTTATATTATCACTCATTGCCTACAGCGTCTTTTCGATTGCCGCCGTACAAGCATTACTTGTTCATATGCAGAACAACAACCTAAAGAAGCGAAACCACACTATACTAATGCGCAATTTGCCGCCACTCCTGACCATGGAGAACTTACTGTTTGAAATGCTATGGAGCGGCACTATCCTGCTTGCTCTTGCCATTCTCGCCGGTTTCATTTTTGTCGATGACCTATTCGCTCAACACTTGGCACACAAAACCGTTTTATCAATTCTTGCTCTGCTCACATTCTCTGCACTACTCGCAGGCAGAAAAATTTATGGCTGGAGAGGAATCACAGCCAGCAAATGGACACTTTGGGGCTTTAGCCTTCTAATGCTAGGTTTTTTCGGTAGCAAGCTAGTTCTTGAAACAATAAGCAAATAACCCGACAACCTTCATATAAACGGTAAACAACATTGAACGACGCCTCTATACCTTCTCTATTACTATTTCTGCTTTTTCTAATCATTTTATCTGGTTTTTTCTCTAGCTCAGAAACTGGCATGCTGTCGCTCAATCGCTACAGACTTAAACACCTAAAGAAAAATGGCCATAAAGGCGCGGAGAAAGCCAGCAATCTACTAGATCGAACCGATCAATTAATTAGCGTCATCCTAATTGGAAACAACTTTGTAAACATACTAGCCTCGTCAATAGCAACGGTCATTGCCATTCGACTATGGGGTGACGCAGGCATCGCAATTGCAACCGCAATCTTGACGCTAGTTATACTAATTTTTGCTGAGATAACACCTAAAACCATTGCAGCCTACCACCCGGAAAAGGTTGCCTTTCCCGCCGCACACATACTAAAACCTCTACTAAAGCTACTCTACCCAGCTGTCTGGTCAGTTAACCTTGTTACTAACTTCCTATTAACAAAACTCGGCTTTAGTACAAACGGAGAAGAAGAAAACCACCTAAGCCGAGAAGAACTGAGAACACTTGTTAATGAATCTAGCACCTTGATCCCACGCAAACACCAGGAAATGCTACTGGGGATTCTAGACCTAGAGAAAGTCACCGTTAACGACATCATGATTCCCAGAAACGAGATTGTTGGCATCGATATAGACGATGACCTGGATGATATTTTTCAGCAACTAAAAACCACCCAACACACACGCCTCCCCGTATACAAGGGCGATATAAACAACATCATTGGCATCCTACACCTTCGCAGCATGACTCGCGTACTTTCAAATGACGAACCGAACAAAGCCATGCTACTTCAAGCTTGCAGAGAACCTTACTTCACTCCTGAGAGTACTACACTCAACACCCAGCTAATACACTTCCAGCGGGAGAAACGTCGAATTGCCATTGTAGTTGATGAGTATGGCGACGCTCTCGGCATTGCCACAATGGAAGATATTCTGGAGGAAATTGTTGGGGAGTTCACTACTGATTACTCTTCAAGCAGCAGCCAAGACATCACACCTCAAGAAGATGGTTCATTTCTCATCGATGGCACAGCCACGATTCGAAATATTAACAAAACACTTGGCTGGAACCTACCTGTCAACGGTCCGAAGACACTTAACGGCTTGATAACGGAAACTCTCGAAACCATACCTGACACCCCCGTTTGCCTTTACCTTCAGCATCACCGGACAGAAATCAGACAAATCAAGGATAACGTCATTAGAACCGCCCAAATTTCACCATAGAAACTGAAAAAACAAACGCACCACTCATTTTTTTTGTCTTATGTAATAATTTGTTATTTTTTTTATATATATTTGCTTTATAATCTCAGGATTGATATAGAAGTAGTAATAATTTTTATATTGCGGGTAAGATGTACCTGCTTTTGTTCAGTGCCTTTATTTTTGTTAAGCATTGAAAGTCATTCAGCATACGGGAAAGGACGATGAATAAGTCATCTAGCGTTAGCTTTNTCGGAGATCGCAATA
>NZ_LWGG01001308.1:0-1935 GCF_001635365.1 Oleiphilus sp. HI0128
AGCGGTTCCAGTAAGTATTCCAATAGCCGTCAAGGCTAAAAGATTGTTTGCTAGACCAATCTTTGTCTCGCAGGTCGATAACAAGGAGTTTATTCGTGCTTGCTTGAGCCGTATTACTTTCGGCCTGCAATGCAGAAGATACACCGGCTAAAAATAGGAAAAAAATGAGAAAGAGTGTATTTAAGCACGAGAGCTTAAGCATGTCTGACAGCCACTTATATTTTTATTATTGATCAATCATAAGGTTTATTGGCCGCTATGTCAGTGCACTCGTCTGCTTTATTGGTATTTTCTCGGTTTTTAATAAGGGCCTTAATTTCGCCAGAAAGCAGGGGTAAACAATATCAATAAAGTGAAGATCTCTAGGCGGCCCATTAGCATGGCAAAGCATAGAACCCACTTAGCGGTATCGGGAATGTCGCCGTAGTGTTGTGCGACATCACCTAAGCCTGGGCCTAAATTGTTAATACTGGCACCGACAGCTGACCAGGCAGTGACTTGGTCCAAGCCCGTTGCCAGTAACATTAAGAGCAAAATAACGAAGACGAACAAGTAAACCGAAAAGAAGCCCCAAACAGCTTCAATCACACGGTCGGGAACCGGCTTTTTGCCAAGTTTTACTGGAATAATGGCGTTGGGATGAATTAGACGTTGGATTTCTCTCAAGCCTTGCTTGTAGATGAGTAAGATTCGAATCGCCTTCATGCCACCGCCGGTTGAGCCTGCACAGCCGCCAACAAAGGCAACAACGAATAAGAGGAAGGGCAGTACGAATGGCCAGGCTGTGAAGTCTGCTGTAGCAAAGCCAGTGGTTGTTGCGATGGAAACAACTTCAAAGGCGCCTCGAATCATAGAGTCAGAGAAGCTATAAGTATCGGTGAAGTAAAGCGTTGCGATCGTAATAATGGTTACGATCAACATGAGCGATGCGTAAAAGCGGAACTCGGGGTCCATAAAGTACGTTCGCCAGCTATTGCTTCGCCATGCAGTGAAATGCAGCGCGAAATTAACCCCGGCGATAAACATAAAGAAGATGGCGATTAGTTCAATTACGCTATTATCGAAATAGCCAATACTGGCATCATGGGTTGAATAGCCGCCGATGGCGATGGTCGAAAAACTATGGCCTATGGCGTCAAACAGGGTCATTCCAGCGGCCCAGTAAGATAGCGCGCAAGCGACTGTTAGCCCGAGGTATATATACCAAAGAGCTTTGGCGGTTTCGGTGATTCGAGGCGTTAATTTACTGTCTTTTACCGGGCCGGGAGTCTCTGCTCGGTATAGCTGCATACCACCAATGCCTAGCATTGGAAGAATGGCGACAGCCAGTACGATCAAGCCCATGCCGCCAAGCCATTGCAATTGTTGTCGGTACCACAAGATAGATTTGGGCAGGTCATCTATCCCGGTAATGACGGTCGCGCCAGTGGTGGTTAGCCCCGATAGGGACTCAAAGTAAGCATCAACGAAGCGTAAATCAGGGGAGTCAGATAAATATAAGGGCACTGAACCACTCAGGCTGAGCACCAGCCAGAAGAGAACCGTTACGATAAAACCATCTCGTACACGAAGCTCCTTTTTATGGTTTCGAACAGGCAGCCAGATGATTAGCCCTAAGCCTAGCGTAATAACAAAAGCATCGAGGAAGGCATGGAGCTGATTATCGTTATAGATGAGCGAAACAATGATCGGCGGGAGCATGGTCAGGCTAAAAATCATCAGCAGGATGCCTAGAATTCGGCTGACTGTAGACAAATGCATCCGGTTGTATCTCCCAAAAAACTACTAAAACAGGGTTAGAAAAAAGCGAGTCCGACTTGGAACAGCTTCTCGACTTCGCGAACTCTTTTCTTATCGACCAGGAAGAGGATAACGTGATCGTCTTGCTCGATGCGGATATGGTCGTGAGCGATTAATACTTCCTGGTGACGGACA
>NZ_LWGG01001309.1:0-944 GCF_001635365.1 Oleiphilus sp. HI0128
AGGGGAGTACGGCGAAAGTGTATTGGTACCCCAAAAATTACTTAGCCAGTATTATTCATTGCGGAGCCATGAAACCGCAATTCATAGTTTTATCCCATCGTGTAAATTCCTTCATGATCGGATGTTGCAAGCAGCGTATGAGTCTTTGGGTGAGGAAGAGAGGGTCGATACTCACCTGAGTATAGGCTGGCGTCTATATAAGACTTATAGTGATGACGAAAAAGAAGAACGGGTGTTTGAGCTTGTGGAGCAGCTTAATCATGGCATCTCGCTTATTTCCGATCAGTTGGAAATTGAAAACCTGATCGAGCTTAATGTTTTGCCTGCTGAGAAAGCCAAGCTATCAAGTGTGTGGCTTGCTGCTGATCAATACTCAAGCTTGGCATTAATTTTATTGGGCGATAATGCATGGGCTGAGAGTTATGATAAGTGCTTCAAGCTCTATAAAATCAAAGCGGAAGCTGCATACTTAAACGGAGACCTTGAAGCATCTAAGCAACTTTACTCCCAGCTGGTCGATAATGCTATTGATCCTTTAGACAAGGTGGAGTTGCTTGCCTACCTGCTTGTGCAAGCCATAGGCCGCTCAGACTACGCACTTGGGCTAGAAATGGGGCGGCAGGCTTTGTCAATATTGGGTATTGATATTCCTGATGACCTAAGTTCTCTCAAAGCCATCATGTTAGAGCAAGCATCGCAACTAAGGGATGCGCTGGCTAAGCGTCCGATTAAGGATTTTGAAAACTGGCCAGAATGTAAAGTTCGGTCGCATCACTTAACTAATTATGTTTTGGTTAATTTCGGTTTAGCTGGCTTTTTGATGCAACGCATAGAATTCGCTTCTGTTTGTATTCAGGCTAGTTTGATATCTGCAACACTGCATGGTCGAACTGATGCAACACTGGTGACCTTAACTACCTATGGCATGCTATTGGCGTTAAGAG
>NZ_LWGG01001310.1:0-793 GCF_001635365.1 Oleiphilus sp. HI0128
CACCAAAACCTGCATTAAGAGTACAAGCACCTTCACACAATCGATCTTGAGGACAAACACGACCACACACTTCAGGCAAAGAGTTTGTCTGGTGACACAGTTCAGCCGCTTCAAGAATATTCCCTTCTGAAACCAGCTTTAGCCAGTTCGGGATATAGTTATGTACCGGGCACTTCCACTCACAGTAAGGGTTACCACACTCAAGACATCGATGAGCCTGTTCAGTCGCGTCATTCTGATCAAATGACTGATAGATCTCACCAAAATCTTCGGTACGACCTTCCATTGGAATTTTCTTTGGGTCAACTCGACCCACATCAACAAACTGAAAGTTGTTATTTAAACGCTTTGCCATATTCTAACCTCTAAACCTTATTCGCAATGAGAGTATTCGATAATTCGAAACACTACTCAGGGCGAGAACGCATGTTGTTAAGCAAGTTATCCAAGCTAGCCGCCTTCGGCTTAACTAACCAGAACTTAGCAATGAAGTCATCGAAGTGCTCAAGGATCTCTTGCCCCCACTTACTAGATGTCTCAGCAACATGCTCCTTAATAACGCCTCGCAAATGATTGCGATAAGGCTCCATTTGTTCAGTTGAAACTCTTTGAATTTCTACCAACTCATGATTGTATTTATCTACAAACGTATTTTCCTGGTCTAGCACATAGGCAAAACCACCTGTCATACCAGCACCAAAGTTATAACCTGTTTGACCTAGAACAGTAATCAAACCGCCAGTCATATATTCACAGCAGTGATCACCTGCGCCTTCAACAACCGCTGAAGCGC
>NZ_LWGG01001311.1:0-833 GCF_001635365.1 Oleiphilus sp. HI0128
TCTGATGATAAAAAATTGCATAGTGAGGTAGCAGCGCTACGTAAGTCCTATCAGGTAGTTCAAGCGTTAAATGCTGCAGATACTGCGAAAGGGTATTCTTGTAGCAAACAGCTGGTATTAAAAGATCAACAATGGGCTCTTGAGCCTGTTGGCTAGTGTTATTTCGGGCGGCTAAGATAGCGGTCCATTCAGTTTAAAGGCTTGTCAGTATCTTGTTTAGCTGGCAATTAGCAATAAAAGCATTGTGCTTTTTCTATGAGAAGAGAAGTTATGGGTAAGAATGTTGTCATTTTGGGCACCCAATGGGGTGACGAAGGCAAAGGTAAAATCGTTGACTTATTAACAGATCAGGTTGCGACGGTAGCGCGATTCCAGGGTGGCCATAATGCCGGTCATACACTGGTAATTGACGGGGAAAAGACAGTATTACATTTGATTCCTTCCGGAATTCTACGTGATAACGTTACTTGTCTGATTGGTAATGGCGTCGTGCTTGCTCCTGATGCTCTTATCAAGGAAATGACTGAACTTGAAGAAAAAGGTGTGCCGGTTAAGGAGCGCTTAAAGCTGAGTTTGGCTTGCCCATTAATTTTGCCTTATCACGTTGCGCTTGATCAAGCGCGAGAGATAGCGAAAGGTGCTGATAAGATCGGTACGACTGGTCGCGGAATCGGCCCAGCGTATGAAGATAAAGTTTCTCGTCGAGGTCTAAGGTTAGGTGACTTGGTTGATGCAGAAAACTTTGCTAAAAAGCTTAAAGAAATTATGGAATACCACAACTTTGTATTGGAAAACTTCTACAAAGTTGAGCCTGTAGATTATCAAAAGACGCT
>NZ_LWGG01001312.1:0-784 GCF_001635365.1 Oleiphilus sp. HI0128
AGAGATATAGAGTGCTAAGGAGCAACGCTCAGCTCATCCAGAATCGATTCACTATCACCGCCTCCCGTTCTTAAACAGGGGAAAACCAATAGAATTTCGGTGCATTGCTCCGAGTCAGTGGAATAACTTATCGCCCCCCCTAAAGCGCTCATGACCCGTCGATAATAGACGGTCGCCAGATCAAGGTTAGATGAATCTTCATCCACAACTCTTAAACCTTCTAGCTGAGAACGCTGAACACCTTCTTTATAACGCAATAATAATACATTACGGCCACCCTCAACCCGACTATCAATAGTGATCTCTTCGCCTTTAGCCACGACAGAGTGATTGATGGCCGTTTTTAGTATGTTAAACAAAGCATAAATCAATAACCATTCATCACCTTTGAACAAGAAGTCTTGGCGTAAGTCTGTTCGTATTCTCTCTCGCTCTCCTGGCATAAACACATACTCTGCCAAACTCTTCGTTACTACACTCTGAATTGAAAGCACCTTGAAGGTACTTACATCGATGGGTTCATCCTTCACCAGACCTAGACTCATGTCGATCACCTGAGCACTTCGCGCGATAGCCACATGAGCTTGGCTATAGGGACTATCTAAATATCTCTCATCTTTTAGCTCCGCTCGTACCAATGCAGCATGTTCAACAAAGGCATGTAATTGATCTAAAGGCCCTCTCATGTCATTGGCGATATTACCGGCCAAAGACTGCAAACTCTGCATTTTTTGAAATAAGAAGCGCTGCTCCTGGAAAGCCTGACGGCGAAAAAACTCTACAC
>NZ_LWGG01001313.1:0-986 GCF_001635365.1 Oleiphilus sp. HI0128
CTAATGCAGAAGACAATGAAAAGAACTTCGAAGCAATTCAGCACTGGAACCCATCATGGATTTCGGATAAGAACACTGAAGATAAAAGCCTGAATGACTATGATGTAAAAAGTAACGCCGGCCTTCGTTGCACCACTCCTGACTACCTTCCAATCGTTGGGCTCGCTCCAAATTTTGAACAAATGAAAGAGACCTTTGCCAAACTTCGAGTTGGCGCCAACAGCTGCAAACATCTTTATGGACACTACTATCAAGGTCTTTACGTCAACGTTGGACACGGCTCCAAAGGCGCATTAACAAGCCCCGTCGCCGCAGAACTTATTGCTCACGAAATATGCGGCGGCATCCCACCGGTAAATGACACACACAAAGCAATGTTTTCGCCCGCCCGCTTTATCATTAAGCACCTTAAACAGCGGCGCATTTAAACAAGGGGGTTCTCTATAGAGTTTCGATACAGCGTCCAATCGAAAGCAGGGCCTGGGTCTGTTTTCCGCTGTGGAGCGATATGTTCATGACCCGTTATACGCTCTTTCGTAATTTCAGGGTAGCTTTCCTGAATTGCATTAGTTAGAGCGGCAAGCTGCGAATACTGAATCGCTTGATACGGTATGTCATCAGCGCCTTCCAGCTCAACGCCTATCGAGAAATCATTACAGTTTTCCTGACCACAAAAGCTTGACTGTCCGGCATGCCAGGCACGGTCATTACAGGAAACAAACTGGACTATTTCTCCGTTGCGTTTAACGAGGAAGTGTGACGAGACCTGAAGATCGCGAATTGTCTCGAAATACGGATGCTCACCAACTGGCAAACAGTTTTGGAAAAAAAGCTCGATGTAATTATTGCCGAAGGACTTCGGTGGCAATGATATATTATGAACGACTAGTAAGTTGATCGGCGCAGCTTGAGGGCGCTCATTATAATTGGGTGACGGGCACTTCCGAGCACCAGCCAACCAACCATTACAAATTTTCATACCTAGT
>NZ_LWGG01001314.1:0-608 GCF_001635365.1 Oleiphilus sp. HI0128
CACCAACGCAGTATGCTTGAGCGTCTGACCAGTACATATCAAACTGAAATTAAGGTCGGTGTACGTACCTTTGGCCTAACTGCGACACCTATATATGGCGAAGACCAAACTCGCTTGGGTACCGTCGTTGAATGGTCAGATAGAACTGATGAGGTTGCGCTAGAAGGTGAAATTAACAGTTTGATAAATGCCGCCAACGATGGAGACCTTCGACAACGAATTGACCTAACCGGTAAAAGTGGCTTCTTCGAAAACCTCAGTAATGGTTTGAACTCTCTAATGGACAAGACATCCGAGTTTGTCAGTGAAGTCGGCGTGATATTTGAAGCAATGTCTGAAGGTGATCTCACCAAGAGTATCGAAAACAATTACAAGGGCGAGTTACTTGCCATCAAAAACAATGCAAATAACAGCGTTACCAAACTAAGTGAAGTGCTAACACGCATTCAAATCGCCTCAGAAACGGTTCGCACTTCTTCACAAGAAGTCGCGGAAGGCTCCGATGACTTAAGTCGACGAACCGAATCGCAAGCCAGCTCACTGGAAGAAACCGCTTCCAGCATGGAGCAAATTACAGCCACCGTAAAACAAACGTCGGAAAATGCCTC
>NZ_LWGG01001315.1:0-722 GCF_001635365.1 Oleiphilus sp. HI0128
CTAAAGCCTGTCAAAGTTATCTGTAGATGAGGATAGCGCTGTAAGAACTCCGCCATACTGGAAATACGATCGCTAACATATGAGGGGACACGCGCTTGGCCTTTTTCAAAGTAGATCTCTTGGGTATAGGCACTCAAAAGATTCGACAAATCGCTCTGTTCTAAGGTTTGAACCTTGCTCGCCAACTCAGCTTGTAAGTCATTTAACTTTTCAGTTTGATGGTGATGACGACGCTTTAGCTCACCTAACTTAGCCCTGGTTGCTCTTAGCTTTTCCATCTCTGTGTTCAAGTCATTGGAGCTAGACGTCACTAAGTTCGCCTGTTCGTGCAACTGTTCCTGAGCCTCTTCAAGCGCCTCGTGCTGATCTTGCCCCCAACCAAAAGCACCACCTAAGCTAGCACCTATAGCAATACCCGGAGGGCCTGCAATAATGCCGCCTAAGACAGAGCCAATGCCCAGCCCCCAATAGGTTGACTCATTACTTTCTGCACTCGTTTGTTCTGCCAGTTCATTAGCAAAAGGCGCTGAACTCATACTAGCGAGCAATACCAGGCTGGCGATTTTCGATTTATTCATTATTTGCTTCATAGTGATCTCCACTTAATCTATTTAAGAAACGATATCTGGCACCTGAGTGCTTGCCGTATCGATGAGACTATTGAAACAATTTGCCGTATTTAGGTAATGGAGAGCTTATGAAGCGCTCTGGAAGAAAAAGGC
>NZ_LWGG01001316.1:0-627 GCF_001635365.1 Oleiphilus sp. HI0128
GTATTTCATCGTAGAGCTTTTTACTGTCTTCGGTCTTGCCTTGCGCTTTACCGTTGCCGACACGGGTATTGGTTTCTTCGTCGATATACGAAGCGCCAAACTTAATGCCCCAACCGCCGACCCACTCGACGTTGCCGCTCAATTCAAGGTTGATGGCCGGGTCTACACCGCTGGTGTCGTTGGCAAGAGTACCTTCACCGGCTTTGAACTCGTATAGGGCAATCACATCATCTTCATAGCGGCCACCTGAGTTGGCAACGATGCCGTCACCCACCAATACAAGTGCTTTACTGGTAATCAGTGTTTCGTCAATCGCGGCGGCAGTGATCGAATTAGAAAAGGCTTCGATCGCTGTTCTCATTTCAGTTGATGAGGCTTCACAACCAACTTCCCAGCAGTTATGAAACTCATTGAGTAAGCGTTGTACTAGTCGGGAGTTGCCGGGGGTTTCCAGGCTGATTCGACTCTGAGCAGCCAGGTAAGAGGTGTCAACATCGGAGCTGCCAATAAAAGGAGTTTGCTGGCCTTCGACATGACAGTCACTGCAATACTCTGTGAGTAGAGGGTAGACAGTGCTTGAGTAGCTTAAAGTATCCTCAGGGAAGGACTTACTGCTCCCAGGGTCTT
>NZ_LWGG01001317.1:0-16376 GCF_001635365.1 Oleiphilus sp. HI0128
ATGAATAATAGTTCATTGACAGGAAATTGCTTATTAATCATCTATCTATTAAGTTTAATCTTCGATTTTTTTAGAAATATTATCTAGGTTATTGCACTATGAGCGCACATGCAGCATTTGATCAATTAAATACAGCTCTCAGCAAACGAATTCTTGGCCAGGCACATTTGGTCGAGCGATTGCTAATTGCCCTTTTGGCAGATGGCCACTTACTAGTTGAAGGCGCGCCCGGGCTTGCAAAAACAAAGGCAATCAAAGAACTTTCCGATCGAATTGAAGGCAACTTTCAACGCATCCAGTTCACACCTGATCTACTCCCTTCCGATGTAACCGGCACAGAAATATATCGTGCCGAGAAAGGAGAGTTTGAATTTCAAAAAGGCCCAATATTTCATAATTTAATACTAGCTGACGAAATTAACCGTGCCCCCGCAAAAGTTCAATCTGCACTACTAGAAGCAATGGCCGAGCGACAAGTAAGCGTTGGCAAACAAACCTTCCCGCTTGATAGTTTATTCTTAGTAATGGCCACGCAAAACCCAATCGAACAAGAAGGCACCTACCCCCTGCCCGAAGCGCAGTTAGATCGTTTTTTAATGCACGTAAAGATCGACTACCCCAACCTTGAGTCCGAAAAGGAAATATTGCGACTAGCCAGAAGCGAGCACGATGACACGCCATTGAACGAAGAGGTATTAGAACTTGCTCAGTCTGAGATCTTCCAAGCCAGGAAAGAGATGTCTGCAATCCATATGAGCGAAGCTGTAGAGGAATATCTTGTCCACCTTACGATTGCGACGCGTCAACCTACACAATACGGTGAAGACCTGGGTCGCTGGATCGATTTCGGCGCCAGTCCACGCGCAACAATTTCCCTAGATCGCTGCGCACGTGCTTATGCATGGTTAAATGGCAAAGATTTCGTTAGCCCTGACGATATTCGCGCCGTACTTCACGACGTCTTTCGTCATCGCATTATCATCAGCTTTGAAGCTGAAGCAGACGGTATAACAGCCGATCATGTGATCAATGAACTAATTCACCGCGTTCCTGTAGCATAATCAATGCCTGTTACTAATTCAGACTCAATTCCCAACCTCGACCAGGGGCCTTATACTTCGGTGCAGGCGCTTGCGCGTTTACGTTGGCAGGCAAAAAATCTAAAACTCAGAAAAGCAAAAGCTATTTCGCGCCCCCAAAGCGGTTCACACCTATCCAAATTCCGCGGTCGAGGCATGGAGTTCGCAGAAGTTCGTGTATATCAGCCTGGTGACGACGTTCGGAGTATCGATTGGCGCGTTACAGCACGGCGCCAGACGCCTCACACTAAACTATTTAACGAAGAACGCGAACGCCCACTCCTAGTTATTTGTGATCAGAGTAAAAGCCAGTTTTTCGGTAGCAAACATAGCTTCAAGTCCGTTAGAGCTGCCGAAGCTGCTGCCTTGTTCGCATGGTCTGCACTCGACCACAATGACCGCGTTGGAGGCATAGTATTCTCTGACATTGCACATCACGAAGTAAAGCCAGCGCGTAGTCGCAAGTCAGTAATGCAATACATTAATTTTCTTAGTCAGTTTAACCAAGCCTTGAATATAGAAGATAGCAAAATTCCCCCTTCTTTCTCGCTTGATAAGGCACTAATAGAAGCGGTCAGACTTGCAAAGCCAGGTACGCTTATCGTTATCATCAGCGACTTTTTACACTTTAATCAGGAAACTGAAAAAGCACTTAAGGCCCTTAGTAGGCACAATGAGTTACTCTTCATTCGTAGCTATGACCCTCTAGAGGAAGAGCTTCCTCCACCAGGCTTACACCCTGTATCTGATGGCCAACAAACTCTGCTCATCAACTCAAACTCGGCACAAGTTCGATCCGACTACAGCGCCTGGGCGACTCAACACAAAAACCAGTTAGAAGAAATGAGCAAACGTTTTAAATCCTTATTAATAAATCTGTCTACACATCAGGAAACTAGCCACTGTCTCCAAGAAATTCTGCGCAATTACAGCAGATAGTGACTCAATAACACCATGAACCCATCATCGCCATTAGACCAACTAAAAGATATCCACCCTCCCGTGGATATCACCTGGTGGCCGCTAGCTTTTGGCTGGTGGGCTTTAATTGTTATTTCGGTCATCGCTATTGCGCTTGGTCTTACTTTTTTCATAAGACATAGACAACGGAATGCCTGGCGCAGGGTAGCCTTACTTGAACTTAAAGCAATAACCCACAACTCAAAAAGTTGGGATAACTTCGAGCTAGCTACCGAAATAAACATACTCCTAAAGCGATGCCTTGCCGGGAACTCAAGCTCTACTACACACCTTAGCGACACCGCTGACAAATGGGGCGATACTCTCAACACAACGCAAAACAAAGTAATACTGCCGAGCGACTTACTAGACATCCTCTGTCACGAGATTTACCAACGGAATTGCCCTCGTATAAATACCGAGCAATTGATGCTAATCGAAAAATGGATTCGAGGCCTACGTCATGCTTGATAATCTCTTAGAAGCACTTAACTTTGGGCTAGTTTGGCCTCTTGCGCTATTACTTTTGCCAATTCCTTTGCTCATCCCTCGGCGAGCAAATCAAAGCACCACAAACTATAGAGCGCCGCAGCTTCCACTCTATGAAACAGTAAAAGCACTGAAACTGTCACGTGCACCAGAAGGAAAAACCCATAGCAAACTAAGTAAATACCTACTGGCTTTTGCGTGGTGTTTTCTAATAGTTGCAGCCTCCAGGCCTACTTACTACGGAGAAAAAGTAAACCTCCCGCTAAGTGGAAGAGACTTGATGCTGGCAATCGATATATCACCAAGCATGAAAGAAACAGACCTTAAATTAGATGATGAGTTTGTATCTCGCTTGGACGTTGTCAAAAATGTTGTCTCTTCCTTCGTTACGCAAAGAAAAGGTGACCGCATCGGCTTAATACTGTTTGGCTCTGAGCCCTATATCCAATCGCCGCTTTCATTCGACACAAAAACGGTCAACACACTACTGCAAGAGGCTTACTTAGGTATGGCAGGTAAAGCAACGGCTATCGGCGATGCTATCGGTCTTGGTGTTAAACGCCTAAGGGAAAGACCGAAAGATAGCCGCGTTCTCATATTACTTAGCGACGGCGCGAATACCGCTGGCGAGATCCCCCCCGAAAAAGCTGCACAGTTAGCAGCTCAAGAAGACATCATTATTTATACGATTGGTATTGGTGCCGACGAGCTTTACCGACGAAGCTTTTTTGGCACTCAAAAGGTCAACCCCTCAGCTGATCTGGACGAAGACATGCTAAATGCAATTGCCGAAGTCACTGACGGCAAGTATTTTAGGGCCCGAAACACTGAAGAATTAAACGCGATATACCAGCTCATCAATGAGCTTGAACCAATCGAACAAGACAGCAGAAGCTATCGGCCCACTAAATCTTTGCTTGTATATTTCCTGTCAATAAGCCTGTGTTTTTATCTGGCCGCTTTAGTTGTGAGTTATGCATCTAGCTCACGCTTTACCACTTTCTTCTCTTCCCTAAGAGGAGGCAAGCAATAGTGAATCTAGATTTACTCGCCAATTTTCATTTTTTACGTCCATTTTGGCTAACTTGCTTGCTAGCACTGCCTTTTGTCTGGCTTATCCTGCGGCAGTTTAATCAACGAAGCGGAGATTGGAGCCGAAGCATCGACCCTGAGCTTTTGAAGCATTTAACTCCTGCATCCAGTGATAATGAATCAGGCAAAAAAAACTGGCCGCCAATTTTGTTGTTATTGCTAGCCATTATTGGGCTTTCTGGCCCGAGCTGGGAACAAAAACCTAGGCCCGTTGCACAACTACAAGACGATATGGTAGTCATTCTTGACCTATCCGTATCAATGCTTGCCACCGATGTAAAACCCAGCAGACTCGTTAGAGCAAAGCAGAAACTTCACGACCTGCTAGCACTGCGCACAGAAGGAAACACCTCACTTATCGTATTTTCTGGGGATAGTCATATCGTTACACCCTTAACAGATGACATAAATACAATCAAAGCCAGCCTTGAAGCACTTGACCCTTTTATTATGCCGGTTATCGGAAGCAGACCAGATAATGCCGTGAACCAAGCAATTGAGCTATTCAAACAAAACAACTCACGATCAGGTCGCGTTATCCTGATTGCAGACAGTAGCACGCAAGAGCAAAATGAACGTATTTCAGATGCCTTGAGTAGCAAGAATATCCATCTAGATGTTCTTGCAGTAGGTACCAAAGAAGGCGGGCCGATAGATATACCCGGAAAAGGATATTTTAAAAGCCAGGGCGAGATCGTCATCCCACAGACTCCTTTCAAACTATTGGACAGTCTTGCAGGGGTAAATCGCGGCAAGATGGTTAAAATGTCCCTAGATGATCACGACCTAGAGGCGCTTGATATCACGGGTGAACGACTGAGAAAAGCAAAAGCGAACAATACTGACAAGCAAGAAAGTTTTCGTACCTTTGATGCCTGGGAAGATGCCGGTTATTTGCTGTTATTCTTAATAATACCTTTTGCGCTTTTTGCGTATCGACAAAACACACTTCTAGCGCTGTTTATTTCGATATCGCTTATTTCTTTACCAGAAACCTCACACGCCCTTGAAGCAAGAGACTTGTTTAAGACCCAAGACCAGCAAGCTCAAGAGCTAATGAAGCAACAGTCCTACACTGAGGCTGCCGAGAAATTTGAATCCATAGAACATAAGGCAGCCGCTCATTATCGCGCTGGAAATTACGAGCAAGCTGCGAAGTTATACGAAACACTCCCCTCACAGGATGCTTTGTACAACTTGGGGAACAGTCTGGCAAGGAACCAAAAATTCCAGGAAGCACTCGATGCTTACGAGCAAGTATTGAAGCAAAACCCGGATCATCAAGACGCAAAATCAAACAAAGAACTAATAGAGAAACTTCAACAGGAAAACGAGCAGAAACAAAACAGTGACCAGGAGAACCAGGAGAACCAGGAGAACCAGGAGAACCAGGAGAACCAGGAGAACCAGGAGAACCAGGAGAACCAGGATCAGGGTAAGCCCGATAATTCTGAAAGCCAAGATGGTGGCAAACAACAAAACCGAGAAAAATCACAGGATCAACAGTCAGGTAGCTCAGAAGACGAAAAAGAGCAGTCTCAAGGTGAGCAAACTGAACAAACGACTGAAGAGCAGGATGCGCAAAAACGAGAAGCAAAACCAGAACAAGATGAAACAGACAGTAATGAAGAAAACCCTATTACATCTTCTTTGCAAGCGCTAAACGAAGAAGAAAAACAATCTTATGAGCAATGGATGCGCAGAGTGCCTGACGACCCATCAGGCCTTCTTCGCAGAAAATTCGAGCAACAATCTTATGACCGCCGACGCAAAGGCGGGTCAGCAGTAATAAATGAAGGTGAGCCAATATGGTGAACGATAAGCCAAAATTAAATAAAGGCTATCCACACAAACATCACAATATGCTTAGTAAGCTGCTTAGCTTACTAACACTTTGCCTACTTAGTCAGCTTAGCCTTGCCAACACATCCCTTAGTGCCAGTGTTGACAGGAATAAAGTATATCTCAATGAGAGCTTCAACCTTAAGCTTCAGGGGAATGTGGATATCGACTTTAGCCTGGGCGGTTTAATGAGCTTTGGGCGAAACCAGATTGAAGCGCCAACAATTAAAGGGCTTGAAGATAGCTTTGAGATCCTTGATCGCCAGCAGAATTATAGTATGCGCTCCATTAATGGCGATACAACAACCGAAGTTACATGGAACTATACGCTTAGCCCAAAGCAGGCCGGTACACTAACTATTCCTCAGGCAATACTACAAGGAGCCAAATCTGAAGCTATTGTTATAGAGGTTGTGGAGGGTAAAGCACCCATCGACGCGGACAACCCTCCCCCTGTTTTTATTGAAGTTGAAACAGACAAATCAGATGTTTACGTTCAGGAACAAATCCAATATACCGTTCGCTTATTTTCCTTAGGAAGGCTTAGTAGCGGAAATTTAAGTGAGCCCGCCACAAGCAATGCCATCATTGAACCTTTTGGCGAGGAAAATAAATACTATCGTATGGCTTATAACCAACGCTATGAGGTCATTGAACGAAAGTACCTAATCTATCCTCAAAAAAGTGGTGCTCTCTATATCGATGGTTTAGCCTTCAACGGTGTGCTTATCGACAGCTATCAACGTAGACGCATACGTGTCTCGGAAATATCGGATGCTGTTCAAGTGAATATAGCACAGCCGAACCCCAATTTTACTGGTCAACACTGGTTACCAGCAAAGAGCCTGCATTTAAGTGAAAAATGGCAAGATGAGCAGCTCGAACTATCAATCGGTGATGCATTTACGCATGAAATCACCACCTCTGCTTTAGGTTTACTTGGGTCAGCCCTTCCCCCAATACCCGCGGTATCAAATGAACGGGTTAAGTCATACCCCGATAAACCGTCTGTTGAATCACAAGCTCACGAAGGCGGCTCATATGCCATACGAAAGGACGCAACAACATATATTGCCATCAAACAAGGCGAAATTACGCTACCGGAAATACGCATACCTTGGTGGGATACAGTCAACGATGTTGAGCGTATTGCTACACTCCCGGAGCGAACAATCATCATCAAACCGGGCGCTGTAAACCAAACTCAAAAGAATGAGCAGCCCTCCAGCATCGACTTAACTGATGATGGAAAAGCAACACCCAACCAAGAGTCCGAGATAGAAAGCACAGCTAAAAATACAGAGCCTAAGCACAATGAGAGCAATCAGCATGCCTTGCTAGCGATAATCGCACTACTCGCCTTTGGTTGGCTTCTAACGAGTTTGTTCCTACTTCTACGACTGAAGCAAGTAAAGCAAGACTTAAATAAACTAATCTCGATACAAGCTCCCGACTCTACTACTTCAGAACTCAGCTACAAACAATTAATTGAAGCAATTAGAAAGGGGTCGAGTGACATACCGAAGCTTGTACTAGCTTGGATCGAGAGCCAGCGAAAACAAAACACCGTTAAGTCAGCCCCCATTACCTTGCGTTCGCTGAAAGCTTTAGATGAGTCGCTTGCTGCCGAACTATTAGCATTCGAGAACGATCGTTACAGTAAAAATGCAACTCAGACCTATGACCAGCAAGCCTTACTTGAAGCATTAAAAAAATACACTAAAACAGCACCCGGCCTGAAAGGCAAAGACAATGCTTCTTTGCCACCGTTCTACCCGCAGTAGCACAGCCAGACAAACTTAGCCCAGAAAGCCAGCTATCGATGCTGCTCACGGCAGGCGCCAGGCGTTTGCCCTGTCCACTTTTTGAAGGCGCGATTGAATGCTGCTGCTTCTGAAAAGCCGAGCTGCAAAGCAACGTCATTAATACTCAGGTTTGCCTTGGCCAGCAACACCAAAGCCTGATCCCGACGAATACTGTCTTTTATTTCTTTAAATGAACTACCCTCATCTTTAAGGCGTCGCCGAGCGGTGTGGGTAGTTAAATGTAACTCACTGGCTACAAGATCAAAGCTAAGATTCTCGATCTCCAAGCTGCCACCCATACGACTCAATAGAATTCTTTTTATCTGCGCAGTAACACTGTCATCTGAACGAAATTGTTTTAGTAGCGATGCCGGCGCATTTTTCAAAAATGGCGCTAAGGTACTATCATTCTGAACAACCGGTAGATCTAAATACTTGCTGTTGAACACAACCCGGTTTTGCCCCTGAGAGAAAGCAACTCGGCAAGGAAACATTAACTTGTACTCTTCATGGAATAGAGGCCTTGCGAAAGTAAACTCAATTCGCTCAAGTAGTATCGGCCTTTCAATCAACCAACACGACAGACGAATCCAGATTATATAGAGCGAAGTAATTAGAAATACCTCATCAAAGCCCAAGTCATTCGAAAACTTGATTTCCAGATGCGCTTCGCCTTCTAGTTCAAGCAAGTTAATCGATAGTTCATCGCCAAACAGACCTATAAACTTACTCGCTCTAAGCAAGGCATGCCGCAAGCTAGTTGCAGTAATTATAGCGTGGCACATCATGCTAAACGTGCCGATTTTAAGTGGCTTTTCGACGAAGCCACTTGCTTCATCGCCCAACTCAGACCAAAGTGAGTGGAGCAAAGGGTCTACATAGTTCAAATCAATACGCTGTAATGGGTCTTTTCCCATATCCAACTGAAACTTGTCATAATCGAGATCAACACTCGCAAAAATCGAGTGCAAATTAATATTTCTTCGCTTAGCAGCAAAAAAGAAAGCATCGACAAGCGCTATAGGAATACTTAAGTTGGGAGACATGAGAGCTCAGACTGGTCCGGATAAGGTCAATCTGTCAAAAAATATGGCAAGAGTCAAGAACTTAGGGGAAGCAAGAAGAGCTCCCCCTTTATCAGAAAGATAAGAGGGTATTGCGACTAAATACCCAAGGAACTTAGTAGGTCATCAACTTCATCTTGGTTAGTTCCAGATAACTGGTCGGGGCGTAAGTTTTGATCCTCGGGAGATAAACTACCAAAGAGTTCATTTAATGACATCATCGTCAACATAAACTTCTGATCGGTAATCTGATCTTCAGAGTAGAGGTTCATACACTTAACAAGCTCACCACTAATCGCTTCACGGATCTGTCCTTGCTGGACCTCACTCAAGCCTTCAGCACCTTCAAGAACTGCTTTTTCAACATTTTCCATTATGCCCATTTGCTGTTCTTTCATGGCCTGGTAGGTTTCGTTAACCTGACTAAGTTCACTACTACATGACATCACTACATTTTTAATTTGTTCCGTTCTCGATTCTACGCGAGCTTCGAGGTTTTGATTGAGATCTAGGATCTCCTTTTCATCAAGCTTTCGTCGAGTAATATCCCGGATCATCACGGTAAAAATGATTTCGTCATCAACAAGCACTTTGTTTGTCACCATCGACAACCAAGCTTGCTGACCTTCAATCGTTGTCTCTATTTCGAAGCGGCCATCGTCTTGCGTTTGGGATGCAAGAAACTCCATATATTCACAACCCTGATCACAGTCTTCATCATCAAGCATTAATTCGAGGCCGCCCCGAGGTTGAACAATTTCAAACTCAGCTTGGGGGTAAAATGCCAGCTCAGGTACAATTTCGTCGAGCATCTTACCTTCAACCTCACCCTCTTGCTTTTTGATAACATCTCTACACGCAGGGGTAACAGTAGTAATCTTACCGTGTTTATCGGTACTTAAAAAAATAAAATCGGATGAAACCAGCAAGATGTCAATCAGGTCACTTTGTCGCATGTTTTTTGTTTTACTTTATCGTCAAATTAAATGGAAGGTTGCATATAACATTAGCAGCAAACACCAGCTTTTCCATTTGCAAAAGGTAAAATCCTTAAAAAAGCTCGAGCTCTCCAGCCTCTTCAATAATGGGTTCCGTCTTATCAAGGTACGTTGAGTCGAGGATGTGTATCAACTCTTTACTAACACCACACTTGCTCGGCATTAAAGCGACAGTTGGAAACAACAAGCCAATATTATTGGCACGGCTATCGAAGTATTTTTCATTTGTTATAATTGAGTCAGACTCAATTCTTTGCATTCCTAAAATTTCGTCAACTACTACAGCGATACTGTTTGAGCCCCCGGTATTAAAGCTAACCAATGTTAACTGTTCTCCCTTAAGACACTGCTCCATCCCAATACGACGACGCAAATCAAGAACCTGCATGATCTGTCCATTTATAGTAGTCATGCCCCGAAAAAAGTCGCCCTGATAAAACAGCTTTACCAAGCTGTAGTTTCCAGAAAAAACATTCTCAACATCGCGACAATAAACCGCCAATCTGATATGACCAACCCTAGCGACCAAATATTCATTTTTATCCATAAAACCCTCTGTGCAAAAAAATCCCATGAAAACCTAAACTTACTAATATTTAGCACATCAAAATTCGCTATATAATTTAAAGTGGTAGCAGCCAATCGACATTCTGTCCAACTTTTATCTCTCTTTTCTCAAACTCTTTATCAAATCTGATGTATTTGTAGTCTATTTTAGGCTCTACATGCTACGCGAAGCTCTTGAAAGGTGGTAAGATGAGTGTCCTTGCGAACTTAATATTATCGACTGGAAAACCAGTTAAACCATGCATCCATAAAGCCAATGCATTACCTAAGCTATTTACTTCTTATTCTCTTTGCCTCTGCACCTTTTCTTGCTAACGCTGAGCTTATGCAGCAAGAAAACATTCGCTACTGGCAGCTATTCGATAGTAACAGCTCCGCCTCTCTCGAAGATATCGTTGGTACGCCAAATAACACCTGGACACCTCTCCCGAATGGCTATACAAAATTAAATGCCTTAGAAGAGGATTACTGGAAAGCATCTGACGGTGCGACGATGTGGGTTAAAATTGAACTTCCCCGAATTGTCGATTCGGATCGAATTTGGATTGAGCTTGCACCCAATGTCGGATTAGATGGCGAATTGGCAATCTATGAAAACGGTCTCTGGACCTGGAAGCACGCTGCTGGTAGGCACGCTAGTGACAATGCCAGTTTCCCAGCCACCTTTCTTACCTTCGTTATCGAAAAACCGCGCGAACATCGCCTAGCCTTCCTTAAAATCAAGAGTTCACAAGTCTTAAATTTCAGCATAAACATCCGAGACCACGACTCACAACTTTCTCTTCTTGCTAGTAGAAATCTTGTGTATGGCTTGTGTTTTGGACTGATGATTCTTGCTTTTGTCTACAACATGGTAATTGGCATCTCTGCTGGAGAAAGAGTTTATACTTATTACGCCTCTTACGTTTTATGTATGTCGCTATATATGATTGCCATGACCGGGTACAACCGCCTGGCGTTTCCCGATTGGGGTGGAGAGGGTAGCTTCACCAACCTGACCGCTTGCTTGCTTGCGTTTTCTGCAACAGTATTCGTTCGCGAGCTACTTGAAACTAAGACAACAATCCCCAAGCTCGATATATTATTACGCCTGTTATTGGCTGCAACTTTTTCGACCATATTTCTACTAGGGTTTATGTCTGACCAACTTGCCTACATGTGTGTAGAAACGATAGGTCTAGTCATTCCAATTATCATACTTGTCTGTGCTATCGGTGCACTAAAGCGTCACCCCCCGATGGCGAAGTTGTTTCTTCTTGCCTGGACCACTCACCTTATTACGGGCACCCTATGGGTATGGATGTGGCTTGGATACACCCCCCCATCACTAGACACCCTCAATATTTTCATTGCAGGTTCAGTGACCGAGCAACTGCTGCTAGCCATCTTGCTTGGCTATAAATACGCAAACCTGAAACAAGAAAACCGTAAGCTGGCAAGAGACGACGAAAATTATCTGGGTGAGTCAACTCAAGACCAGTTAACAGGGGTTTTTAGTCGTCAAACCCTCTACACTCAAATTGAACATACAATTAAAACTAGCGAGAACGACCTTGTTTGGATCGATATTGATATTGACAACTTTCAGAAGTTTAATGAGGCGCACGGCCTTCACGCAGGCGACCTATTGCTTAGCGAGTTTGGTCAATTGCTCCAAACAAAAGTACGTCGAGATAACCTAGCCGCAAAGCTGATCGATAAGGAAAATAGCTTCGCCTATAGAAGAGGGCTGGCAGGAAGAGTCGGTGGTGGGAAGTTTACTATACTTCTATCCAACTGCTCACTCCCCCAAGCCAGGCTCTACGTTGAAAGGTTAATGCGAGATTTCGAAGCCATCAAAATAAAGTCAAGCGATGGAAAGTGGCTAAATTCGAGCATCAGCGTCGGAGTTGTACATATTTTGCCTAATGAAGACTTTAATTCTGCCTGGAAGAGAGCAAGCAAAAAGCTACTGCTTGCGAAATCAAAAGGTAGTGCGCAGCTTTCGTTCTCCTAGACGACTAAATACTCAGCCACGGAAATAAAGCTTTTAACCGCTCCCCCTCCATTGACTGCATTAGCTCAACATTACGCTCTGGAATTTTTTCAGGGTTATCATAACTTTCTAGCGCATACTCCAAAGATTGCTCTCTAATTATGTGAAAAACCGGATAGGGAGCGCGATTTGTTAAGTTCGATTTATCATCCGGTTCGGTACCTTCAAACTGGTAATCCGGGTGAAAACTTGCCAACTGAAATACACCTTCGTAACCTTCTGAAACCAAAATTGAATTCGCATCCGACAGGCATGCTAAGTAAGAATAAAAGTCACTCAAGCCATTTGGGATAACAAGCAGAGTCGTTTCAATAGCCAGATTACTATCATTATCTAGAAACCTTAACTCTGCCAACAAGCGTTCAAGTATTGAGTCATAAGAGCTCCCAGTGTCGATCGCGATTCGGACACGTTCGTCTTCGTAGGGTTTGCGAGCAAACGGACACAAGTTAAGGCCGATTACCACTCGCTCCAGCCAAGCAACAACTTCTGACTCTACATGGCCAAGGGATAGCTCATTAGACATCTTTAAACACCTTTCCTGAAACATTTCATATTAAAGCGAGAATTTATCGGTCATCTTATCTAAGGTCGGCCCAGCAATGACGCCTCGCTCTGTAACGATATAATCGACCAAGCTCGCGGGCGTCACATCGAAGACCGGATTAAGTGCCTGTACGTTAGCCTCTGAAACTTGTTGTCCACTGAAACACTTAAGCTCATCGGAATCACGCATTTCAATCTCTATAGACGCACCGTTTTTCGATGCCATATCAACCGTACTGCTAGGCGCAACGACCATTACCTTTGCGCCATGGTACCTTGCCTGAATCGCCAAAGAGTAGGTGCCAATCTTGTTTACAACATCTCCGTTAGCTGCAATCCTGTCTGCACCAACGATAATCCATTCAACCGATTTGTTTTGGATCACCCACGAGGCCGCCGAGTCCGCATTTAAGGTAACCGGGATATCATCTCTCATGAGCTCCCAAACAGTTAATCGGGTACCTTGCATCCAAGGGCGCGTTTCATCTGCAAAGACTTCAGTGATTAAGCCATCACTCCAGGCTGAGCGTATAACCCCTAAAGCCGTTCCATAGCCACCTGTAGCCAAGCCTCCGGCATTACAATGAGTCATGACAGAGAACGGTTTTTCATGGAAGCGTTTAAACACGGAACAGGCTAAATCACCCATTTTAAAGTTGTTAGCAATATCCTCTTGATGAATTTCCTGGGCGCGGAGAAGCAGCTTTTCTAAACTAAAATCCTGCTCTTTCTGCGCTAGGAGCTCTTCCTGCATAACTTTCAGAGCCCATGCTAAATTTACCGCGGTAGGCCTAGCTTGACTCAGGAATTCAATATCCTTGTTAATACGTTCATAAAAATCGACTCCATTCATTAAGTGCTTTTTTGCGCTCAAAACAACACCGTAAGCCGCACAAATACCAATTGCAGGCGCTCCACGTACAACCATCGTCTTGATTGCCGTATAAACCTGTTCAACATCATGACAACTCATATAATCTTCAGACAAAGGTAGATTTCTCTGATCCAATAGAACCAGCGCACCATCTTGCCAATCGACCGCTTTGACGCTTAGAGACTCAAACTTATTATTCAATGACTATACTTCCTACTGTTTCATTATTTCGGTGGGACTCTATCATGCATGAGTAGTTTGCAATACCAGTTCCCTCAAACTCAATTAACACTTCTTTTCTATCACCACCTACAACAAACACTGAAGGGTTCTGAGATAGCGGTTTAACAATAGATTCTGCATCCCCTACACTATTCCCGGAGTGCGAATGCCCTGAACCCTGCTGCGCCTTTTTCTTAGAGTGATAGAGTTCGTCAAGAACAAACATCTTGTACGCTTCTGACTGGTATAAAGCTTTCAGGTCCTTTGTAAAAACGAGCAAATGAGGCTCGTTAGTACGATTTTTAACAAGTACTCTGACCTTTGAACCAGAACTAATATTGACAGATTGCGGCCACACCCTACCAACAAGCACTTCAAGCTCGACGGTACGATCAGTCGCAGCCTGACCAAACAAGGGGTCTTTCCAGTATTCACCTAAAATATCTTCTGCCGTTACGCCGGCATTCGTAGTAAGGGTAAATAAAAGAAGCAAGGAAAGGAAAAGGTAGGGCATAATAAACTTTGGTAACATCTAAATGTTGTTCAACCTAAGCAACACAACATGGAACAAAACTACAAGTGACCTTCTTTATATGAAGTATACACCAAATGTACTAACAATTGCCGGCTCTGACTCTTCAGGCGGTGCAGGCATACAAGCAGATATCAAAACATTTACTGCCTTAAATGTCTATGGAGCATCAGTCATCACCAATGTCACAGCTCAAAACTCAAAGGGAGTTAAGGCCACCTATCCACTACCAGCGAAAGTTGTGAAGGATCAGCTACAAACAGTCATCAGCGACATAAACTTTAAAGCTATAAAGATAGGAATGCTGTATTCAAGTGAAATTATTAACGAGGTCGTAGAATGCCTTTCCAACAACACAAGTACACCTATAGTAATCGACCCAGTCCTTACTTCCAGTTCAGGCGTAATGCTTCTAGAAGAAGCCGCAAGAACAGCCCTGGTTGAGAACTTGTTTCCTTTGGCCACTCTAATAACACCCAACCTTATGGAAGCAAACTACCTGCTCCAATTTAAAGGAAAAGACACTGAAAATTTATGCACTCAGAATAAGGCCTTATTATTATCTGAGTTATTTGCATGTAGCGTTCTACTTAAAGGAGGTCATGTAAATGGCGAAATCGTTACCGACTACCTGCAGACCAATAAGGCAATGAATTCATTCTCGCACAAACGCATTGCAACAAATAATACTCATGGAACCGGATGCACACTATCTTCAGCAATCGCTGCAAACTTGGCTAAACAGCCAGACTTATTCATAGCTGTTAAAGAAGGTATATCATTTACCGAATCTTGTATCCAAAATGCTGACGGTTTACAGGTCGGTAATGGTTACGGCCCAATTAATCAGTTGCCATTTTCACAATACTAATTAAGCGATATAATTCTTTGCGGATATTTTCTGCACTATACTGCTACTAATATTACTAAGGGACTTCATAGAATGACAAAGCTAAGCATTTCGAAAAAAATTATACTAGCCTCTAGTTTAACAGTACTACTATCAGCTTGTGCCAGTAACCAAGTAGCTATATCAGAAAGCGTTCAACAAAAATCTGCCCAAGCAGCTTCACAGTCAACTTTCACACCAGAACAAGCAATTGACGAAGCAGAAGAAAAACTGCTAGTTGCGAAGAAAAAAGGCGTAGAATTCTTCTCTCCATTACATCTTAGGCAAGCAGAAGAGAGCATTGCATTAGCACGCGAGTACCTAACAGCCCCTCCCAGCGATATAAAAAATGCCTCTTTAATGTCCGCGATCGCTGCACAAAAATATATAGAAAACGCTTACGAGAATAAAAAGAAAGTTGAAGGAAATCTAAGGGAGTCCTTAAAAAATCTCGACATTCTAGAAAGTCTCAACGCCCCAGCTCTTGTACCCGACCAATATCAAGATGTCATGGAGTCGCTAAATGACATCATTCAAGAAATTGAACAGGGCAACGTTGCTGATGCTAAAAAGAGTGAAGTAGACCTTCTTGAAGACATGGCTGATACCGAAATATCGACACTAAAAGTAACACATCTTAATGAAGCTGTTTCGTTTTTCGAGCGTGCCTCGGACATCGACGCAGATGAGTACGCCGAATTGAGCTATGAAAAAGCAGAAGCTAAACTTGAAGCCTCAACAAGCTTTATTGAGAAGAATTATAGAGATAGAGAGGGGGTAAAAGCTGCAGGCATTGATGCTCTTTTGGCGACTAAAAAAGCTTACTTCGTTGCGATTGAAGCCGAACGCACGGTAAAAATGAAACCAGAAGAAGCTGAAAAGCACGTTCTTAAAGTAATGGAACTTCTCAATAACATTCACTTAGCTACATCAGGTCAAGACATTGAGCCTGAAAAACTATTTAACCAGTCAGAAGTTATAATCGATCTTATAAAAGAGCTGAAAAAGGCCCCTGTACAAAAACCTGAGCTTCCCGCTTCCCAGATCCAAACTTTCGCTGCGCCTCGATCCGAGCCGCTTGTGATTGAAACGCTCGAAGCACCTGCTCTGCCCGCCGGACATAAACCTCTGGAAGGCTTAGAAGTGGACAGCAGCGCTACCGATATCTCTTTACGTAAGGATGAAGACAGCTTTGATGCCATTGAAGTTGCTTCAGATAGCACGACTCTCGAAGAACAACAAAATAATGTTAATACCACTCCTGAAAGCACTCAAGCAGTTATTGATAATACGCAAGCAAACTTGAATAGTAATGAAGCCGTTGATGCCGTTGATGCCGTTGATGCCGTTGATGCCGTTGATGCCGTTGATGCCGTTGATGC
>NZ_LWGG01001318.1:0-899 GCF_001635365.1 Oleiphilus sp. HI0128
TTGTTATGGATATTCGAAAAATCAAAAAGCTGATCGAATTAATCACCGAGTCAGATGTAGAAGAACTAGAGATTAAGGAAGGCGAAGAGTCCATCCGCATCAACCGTCGCAAGCATGTTGTCGCCGCACCAGCAGCGGCCCCAGCACCCGTAACGTCTGCTTCAGCACCTATCACAGAAACATCCACTGCAAGTCCGGCACCGGCGAGCACCTCTAGTGACCAGACAATCAATGCCCCTATGGTCGGCACCTTCTACAAGGCGCCCTCACCTGACTCCGCCCCATTTGTTGAAGTTGGACAAAGCGTTAAGGCTGGCGATGTCTTGTGCATCATTGAAGCAATGAAAATGATGAACCAAATCGAGGCAGACCGAAGCGGCGTTATTCAGTCGATAGAAGTCAGTGACGGAGAACCTATCGAGTTCGATCAGATACTATTTACAATTGCATAAGGCTCGCAGGTAACACTGATGTTAAAAAAAGTTCTAATCGCTAATCGTGGCGAAATAGCCTTACGAATTCTACGCGCCTGCAAAGAGATCGGTATTCCTTCGGTCGCCGTACACTCCAAGGTTGATAGAGACCTTATGCACGTTCGCTTGGCAGACGAGTCAGTTTGTATTGGTAATAACAGCCCTGTCGAGAGCTACCTCAATATACCTGCAATAATCAGCGCCGCTGAAGTGACCAATGCTGTTGGCATTCATCCTGGCTACGGTTTTCTTGCTGAAAATGCTGACTTCGCAGAACAAGTCGAAAAGAGCGGCTTTACCTTCATTGGCCCCCCTGCCAGTGTCATTCGCTTAATGGGGAATAAAGTTTCAGCCATCAAAGCCATGACAAAAGCCGGCGTACCGACGGTTCCTGGCTCCGACGGCCCGATCACAAATAATCAAGAT
>NZ_LWGG01001319.1:0-1010 GCF_001635365.1 Oleiphilus sp. HI0128
AATCATTTTCACGGAATAGCTCCTGATAGACTTTAGAAGAGCGTTAGCTTTGGCTATCTAATAGCTCTGAGCCTTTTTTGATTGAACTGGTAGACATGTCTTCGACGCTTAGTCTGCGTTCATCAAGGGGGGCGTATTCTTCGCTATATGACTCGATAGTTTTGTCGTTAAATCGATTAGCAACGATACTAAGTTGCTGGGACTTCCTATCAGTAATCGTTAGATAGCCGCCCAGCGCTTCAATTGCATCGCAGATATCGCTGATAACCTCTTCCCATACATCGTCGTAAGCGACCGATTCATATATATGAGCGACAAGGTCGACAATTTTATTGTTGTAGTTCATTGCTATGCCACGAGACCTATAACTGCTGAGCGATCTAGATTTAAGCGCTTGAGAGATCTTTAAGTTGTAAAGATAGTAACGGAATTCCTGAGTAGATTTCCAGTTTAATAAGCGCTAGTTCACAGAATTGGCATTGAATTAGAAAAAAATTCCTGGGTCGCCATTTGGGCGGAGAATTGTCAAGACCCAGACGGGTTCGATTAAGAATATATTCTACGTATAGTAGTACTTGGCTTGCCTGAGCACTGTTTGCACGGATTAGCAACGGTGTTCTGGGCCAGTCACTAGTTAGGCAAGCCTTTTACTTTTGCGCATCGCATTTACAGCTCTTGTTTGGCCTGAATGTTAAGCTGGCCTTGTGCAAAAGTTTTCTCATTATTATTTAGTGTTTTTTCAAGCGCTAGATTCAGTTTTCGCAAGGACGCGGCCCCATTGTTTCTATTCCGATCAAAAAAACTATCTTGAGATAAGCTTAAGAGAAAAACGCTGTTTTTTATATAATTCTTGTTTTGACGACTGCTTAGGTCGTGTACTCATATATGGTATCGAGTGCTAGGTGGTCTTTTTGGAAGTAGTCATCAAAACACTTTAGTACGAGCGGGCTGCGGAGTTTATCTTCTAGTGCTCGTATCTCATCCATGCTCAACCAATGAGCAGCAATAAT
>NZ_LWGG01001320.1:0-1106 GCF_001635365.1 Oleiphilus sp. HI0128
TTCTAATAGTAAAAAATTAAAAAGGCGATCTTCGGATCGCCTTTTTTATGCCTGATATACCGCTCTCATTACATTAAACCTACTCCATCTTGAGCCTTAAAAGGCTTGAACTTTCTCACTCAGTCCATATATTCTCAGATAACACCACACATGAGATAAACCAAAATGATGAGAATATTTTTATTCCTGGCCACAAACTTAGCCGTTGTATTAGTCGCTAGCTTCACACTTAGCCTACTCGGGGTCGGCAGTTACATGACCGCTCAGGGTCTGGACTACAATAACCTCCTTGTCTTCTGCCTGATATTCGGTATGGCAGGTTCAATCGTGTCGCTGCTGATGTCAAAATTCATGGCAAAGCGCAGCATGAGAGTTCAAGTGATTGAGGAGCCACAAAACGCTGACCAAAAATGGCTCTATACCACCGTCCAGGATCTTGCTCAAAAAGCCAATATCGGTATGCCTGAGGTTGGCGTATTTAACAGCGCACAAGCTAATGCTTTCGCAACCGGCTGGAATAAAAATAACGCCTTAGTCGCCGTAAGCACAGGCTTACTCAATAAAATGAGCCGTGAGGAAGTTAAGGCTGTACTTGGGCATGAAATCGGGCACGTCGCAAATGGTGATATGATTACCCTCACCCTTATCCAAGGAGTCGTAAACGCATTCGTTATGTTCTTTGCGCGAATTATCGGTAGCTTTGTTGATAGAGCAGTATTCAAAAATGAAAGCGGTCACGGCATGGGCTTTTTTATCGCCACCTTCGTCGCAGAGATGATATTAGGAGTGCTCGCTAGCACGATTGTTTTCTGGTTTAGCCGCCGTAGAGAATATCGAGCAGATATAGCGGGAGCGGAGCTAGTTAACCCCGCTGCGATGGTCAGCGCACTTGCACGCCTGCAGGCTGAATACGATAAACCAAGTGAAATGCCTTCTGAAATGGTCGCTTTTGGTATTAGTGGCGAACTGAAGAATTCATTAGGCGGTTTGTTTATGAGTCACCCTCCTCTAGACAAACGTATCGAAGCGCTTCGACAGCGTTATAGTGCTTAGGTCCTGAAGTAGCTAGTTCGAAAGCTTTATTTTCGAACTAGCTCTAAAGACCG
>NZ_LWGG01001321.1:0-859 GCF_001635365.1 Oleiphilus sp. HI0128
TGGAGTCTTTATTGTTGCCTGCCTTAGCCGTTGTGGGTAGCAGAAAACCAAGTATGGCCGGGAAACAGCATGCCTATTCTTTTGCCTATGAGTTGAGCCTTCAGGGCCAGAATGTCGTTAGTGGTTTGGCTTTGGGGGTTGATACTTTGGCCCATCGAGGAGCCTTGGAAGCAAGTGGCATTACCTGTGCGGTTTTGGGGACGGGCTTAGATCTTGTTTACCCAAGGCAAAATCAAAAACTAGCAGAGCAAATTATGGATCGAGGAGTGCTGGTGTCGGAAATGGCTTTAGGGTCTCTGCCTGTGCCTGCAAATTTTCCGCGACGAAATCGTTTGATTTCGGGGCTTTCTCAGGGTTCATTGATTGTTGAAGCTGGCCTGAAAAGCGGATCATTAATCACTGCGAATTATGCGATAGAACAGAATCGGGAGGTATATGTCATTCCAGGGCCTATTGATAGTGAAGTGGCTGCCGGATGCAACGATCTGATTAAACAGGGAGCGCAGCTGGTGACATGTGTCGAGGATATTCTAGCTTTTCCTTGTCGGGACTCTTGTATGACGGTAGCGTCTTCCGCCAATAACTCAAAGCGTGAGAGTCCGATTGGGCGCAGTACAAGCGCTATAGTGGGCAAGGCTGAGGGTCATGCAGCTGAAACTCAGTTGTCACATGAACTTTTGCCCGATGAAGGAAAGCTATTACCTCTGATTGATTTTCAGTGTACCTCCTTTGACGTTCTAGCTAGCGAGAGCCAACTGGAAGCTGGCGTGCTATTGCAAAACCTGGTGAGCTTGGAGCTAAAAGGTTTAATTTCTAATGTGCCAGGTGGCTATCAGCGTGTGAAATCAGTAAACTCAGC
>NZ_LWGG01001322.1:0-825 GCF_001635365.1 Oleiphilus sp. HI0128
GTAACCCTGGAATCCTCTGGCGTTGATGAAGGTGCAGACTTGCGCAATCACCTTTTTACCACCGAACTACGTGCAGTCGATGTAGAAAACACTCCCTACCTGATCGAAGAAAAGACCTTCCGTCGGACCTTACCAGAAGACCTGCCGCAAGAAGTGACTGAAAGCCAAGCGTTTGAGCTTCATTGCGTTATGTTCAATACCGAAGTCCTGAAAAGCCTTGAACTCCCGCACATGACTATCCGAGAGCACCTGGATATCGGCATGCAGCTGAAGAACCGAGGCCTAAAGCTTTATGTAGAGCCTCGTTGCAATATTATCTTTGATAACTTAGGCACTCGTGCCAGCCTCTCAGACCTTAAATACTTTAACTTACGCTGGAACAGCAAAATCACTGAGTCATCCAGCCGACTATTTGAGAAGCGATGGGGCTATAACTTCTACTCTGAGCAATCCATATATAACTGGGCGATTAGGCGACGCATATTCCTGGTTTTAAGGTGGATGCATATTCCTAACGGCCTAGCGAACAAAATTGACCGAGTTTTCTTTGCAGTTAGAAGGCGTTTATTTCCCATCTGGGACCCTTTAAGTAACCCTAACGAACAGTCTCGCTTACTATATGATGATTTTGGCGGTAATGCGCCAGAGCAAAAAAGCCACGCTACGAAATAAAGTAACCGATATGTTTGCTGAAGGAGCAAAACCATTAATATTTTAATCGTCGCAAATTCTCTAGACAAAGGTGGCCGAACGAAACGAATCAGCCAAGAGAAATCTGGTCTTGAAGCACTTGGTCATTCCGTCTTTCTTGCATCGTTTGAGCCA
>NZ_LWGG01001323.1:0-958 GCF_001635365.1 Oleiphilus sp. HI0128
CTATTTTCCATCAGAGCAAGGCAAGCACCAACAACTTCAGTTAAGTTGTGTGGTGGAATATTAGTCGCCATACCAACAGCGATACCTGACGAGCCATTCACCAACAGGTTAGGAACTCTAGTCGGCATAACTTCGGGTATCTGCTCGGTACCGTCATAGTTAGGAACAAAATCGACTGTTTCTTTGTCCAAGTCAGCAAGCAACGAATGAGCAAGCTTCTGCATACGAATTTCGGTATATCGCATCGCAGCTGGGTTATCACCATCTATGGAACCAAAGTTACCCTGTCCATCTACAAGCATGTAACGCAAAGAGAAAGGCTGAGCCATTCGTACAATCGTATCGTATACGGCGGAGTCACCATGAGGGTGATATTTACCGATTACGTCACCGACGACACGTGCTGACTTCTTGTACGCCTTGTTCCAGTCATTCCCCAGTTCGCTCATCGCAAACAAGACTCGACGATGCACAGGCTTGAGACCGTCACGCGCATCAGGCAAGGCACGACCAACGATAACACTCATCGCATAATCGAGATACGACTGCTTCAATTCGTCTTCAATATTAACTGGAAGGATTTCTTTCGCTTGATCACCCATATGGACAGCGTTCCTGTTTATTCTGATTATTAAAATAAAGGTCGCGATTCTAACATATTTGAATGTCAAAAGTGACCATATTTAAACTTTTTGAAGACTAAAAACTGGAGACTATGCGAGGAACTACTAAGCTGATAGATAAACCCACGGCTTCTATATAGCGCCCTTTTATTATGTACAGACTAGCGTACCCTCAACTATGAAAAAATTCTTACTTGTTGAAGACAGCTCGATTGTTGTAAAAATCATCAAACACATCAACAAAAGCAATGCTGGCTTCCCTTTTGACATCGCCACGTCCTTCGCAGAAGCAAAGGAACACATTCAAAATAATGGCGCAGATGCGTACCTTGTTG
>NZ_LWGG01001324.1:0-774 GCF_001635365.1 Oleiphilus sp. HI0128
GTGCTCACAGCACCTAATGTACTGAGGGCTAAGATACTAACTATTTTCTTTATCATCTTGAGTGCTCCTAAGTGGCTTAATTGCCGAAAAATTTGTTTGCTTACTTTCTTGATGAGGCCACTATAAAGATGCAATGTTACAGTTATGTGACAGCTCCGTCTTGTTTGTCACATAAGTGTCATAAGAATGTAAAAAAACTGTTAGATCCCATATCTACGGGGCTTAGCGGGGAGTTGTTGTATTGCTTAGATAGCTAAATCTAAGAAAGTCGCTTCGGCATTGACCAATTTTTATGACAAAAAATGAAATATTCGGGGCCAGTTCAAGTTTTGGTCACATGTGTATGATTTTCACTGGCACTTTTCCGATCTTGGCTATACTGAAAGCAAGCCGCTTTATTAAAGGAAAGAGATCAAATGAATTCATCTGAATCGGGTTTGGGGCCTTCGGGTCGTCTGACTTTGCAAGTCATTGCGATGCCTCGTAATACCAATGTACATGGTGACATTTACGCTGGCTGGTTAATGGAACAGATGGATTTGGCCGCAGCGACCGCAGCGAGCCAGATATCTAAAGGCCGCTCAGCGACTGTTGCGATTGAAAGAGTAGAGTTTTTATCGCCAGTTTCTATCGGTGACCAAGTAAGTTGCTATACCGAGCTAATGGATACCGGGCGTAGTTCGATGAAAATTCGAGTAGAGGTTTTCGGAACCGATACACGAGGTAGTCAAACCCGTAAGATTACCGAAGCTGTTTTTATCTATGTGGCCATTG
>NZ_LWGG01001325.1:0-769 GCF_001635365.1 Oleiphilus sp. HI0128
CTCGGCACTTTTAACAACACTCTGTAAATCGAGTATCTGGATTGAAAACCCCTCAGCTCACTTAGACCAAACACAATATCAATATATATTGATATTGTGTTTGCTATATCAATATATATTGATATACTTCAAAACTATGATGATAAGCACCTCGAAAGTAGAACCGATTAATTGCGGCGACATCCACCTCCTTAGCCAGGCTCTCAAAGCTTGCGGTGACCCTCTTCGCCTTCAGATCCTTCAGGTACTGCAGTTTGAGACCTTTGGCGTACTCGAGCTGACTCAACTTTTTAACACCAAACAGTCTGGCATGAGTCACCATTTAAAGGTACTCAGCCAATCAAGTCTTGTAGAAGCACAGCGCGAAGGTAATGCCGTCTTTTATCGTCGTCCAGTCTCATTCGATTCACAGCGAGTAAAGTCTACTACTGAACAATTATTTTCCTTAGTTGACCAGTGCCCGCTTGATCAAAGCCTACAAGACAAAATCAAATGTATTCAGGAACAACGTGCAGTTCAATCGCAAGCATTTTTTTCGCGCAATGCAGACCGCTTTCATGAACAACAAGAGCTTATTGCGAAACATAGCTTATATGCGCAAGCAAGCTTTGAGCTTCTTCTGCAAGAGCAGCGCGCCAATCTAGCAGAACAAACCATTATTGAATTTGGGCCAGGAGAAGGTCATTTTCTACGCCCGCTTAGCGAGACATATAAATCCGTTATTGCCATCGATAACTCTCAAGATATGCTAAATAAAGCGCGTGCTTTT
>NZ_LWGG01001326.1:0-864 GCF_001635365.1 Oleiphilus sp. HI0128
GAACCTAATCTCTCCAATGCTCATATCGCTCGCGACAGACCTCGACAGCCCGAGCTCCCGACTTGGCATGATTCATCAAAATGCCCTTAGAGCCAAAGAGTTTAACTATAAAGTCGCGGTTGAACGAATCATGAAGCATCTTCCCTCGTGGTCTTCTTCCTTAACCATGAAAGCTTATACACGCCTTCGTCTAGCCAATATTCTAAAGCCCGTTTTCAACCTGATTATCACCAATGTACCGGGCCCCAAGGTTCCCTTGTTTCTGAATGGCGCCGAGCTAAAATCTCTTGAAGGCGTTGCACCGATCGTTGATAACATGGCGCTAACTGCTGTGGTCACCAGCTATGTCGATACACTAACAATCAGCCTGACTAGCTGTGAATCGATTGCTGATAAGGTCAGCTTTTTGGCAAGTAATTTCAACGAGGCACTGGACGAGCTATACCAAGAACTGGTACCTGAGAGACCAGAAGCGCCTTCTCCACAACAAGCCGCATAATTACTATCTTGCGAACAGTTATTCCACTCTGGGTTTAGAGCCTAAGGCTGTAAACCCTCTTCTAGTTAAAGAACCTCCCCCTTACTAGCAAGGCTCACAAGTGAGATTTCCCTTTTCAAGCCCCTTCCTATCGTTCAAACTATCTTCAACAAATACACGACCACATTGATAAGCTTGTTCTCAAAACGATGAGCTTATTTGATAATAATAAGAGGCGCACACCACATGGACTCACTGACTTTCGATTACGTCATCATTGGCGCTGGTTCTGCGGGCAGCGTATTAGCTCAGCGTTTATCCCAAGAAGGTGATAAAACCGTGCTTGTGCTGGAAGCCGGGCCGCGAGATAAAAGCCCGATGATCAA
>NZ_LWGG01001327.1:0-1579 GCF_001635365.1 Oleiphilus sp. HI0128
CTTGGCTTGTTGAACTGCCTGCTCCAGGTTAGCAACACGAAGCGTTTCAACCTTATCTTTTAAAACAGCTTCTATTAACTCCGCATCCTGTCCAAATAGCAGCGCCAGTTTCCCAAACTTTTGCATAGGCTCGAGCAAGCCGGAAATATCAGCACCTTTACTATCGCCTCCGGCAATTAGCAGTACCTTTCCATCTAAATTCGCACCAATACTGCTAATGGCTGTTTGGGCTGCACCCGCATTCGTTCCTTTTGAGTCATTGATATAATCAACACCGTCTACAGACCTGATATGCTGACAACGGTGACGTAGCCCCTTATAACTTTTCAGAGCATTCGCCATCGCATCCATAGGCAAGCCAACAGATGTTCCTAATGCCAAAGCAGCTAGCGCGTTCGAAAGATTATGCTCGCCGCAGATCTTCAAATCTTTTACGGGCAAAATACTGTCAAAGCCCTTCACTAGATGACGCTGGCCATCAATGTCCATACAGGAAAACTTATTTAAGTCTGCTCTATTCAAGCCAAAGTGAAGCAGCTCCATTCCTTCAGCTTGTAAGGGCTGACTGAGCACCTCATCATCATTAACAATGACTTTTTTAGCGCCAAAAAATATACGTTGCTTAGCCTGTAAATATGCAATTTTGCTCTCATAGCGATCCATATGATCTTCAGAGAGATTTAGCATAACAACGCTTTCTGCACTTAAATGATCTGTCGTCTCTAGCTGAAAACTGGATAGTTCTAGAATATATAGCTCACTTGAGTTATCTAGTAACTCAAGTGCTGGGGTCCCTAGGTTTCCACCAACACCAACATTTAGCCCTGCCTGCTCTGCCATTTCACCCAGCAAAGTTGTGACGGTACTTTTACCATTAGAGCCGGTAATCGCAACAATCGGCGCCTTAGCGGCTTCAGCAAACAGGTCGATATCACCTCGAACTCGCACACCGCTTTTGATAGCGGCCTGGATTTCTGGTGTTGCCAGGGCAATTCCCGGGCTCAGAATGATTTCAGTTGCTGAGCACAAAAGCTCTTGGTCAAAGCCACCTGTTATACATTGAACATTCGGATAATCAGCATGCAAGCCTTCAAGCCCGGGCGGCTCTTCACGGCTATCCATGACACATAGCTGACAGCCTTGCGACGCTAAAAAGCGCACGCACGAAAGCCCGGTCTTACCAAGACCGACAATAACGACTTTCTTATCTGTCACAATTGTATTCACAGCTTGCCTTATCTAACTTTCAGGGTCGCAAGACCAATTAATACCAATACCACGGTGATTATCCAGAAACGTACGATTACACGAGGCTCTGGCCAACCTTTTAATTCAAAATGGTGATGCAAGGGAGCCATTCTAAATATTCTGCGCCCGGTCAATTTAAACGAAGCGACCTGCAGAATGACCGATACGGTTTCCATCACAAATACGCCCCCCATAATGAATAAAACAATTTCCTGCCTTACCATCACAGCGACAACACCCAAGGCGGCACCCAACGCTAAGGCGCCAACATCCCCCATAAATACTTGAGCGGGATAGGTGTTAAACCAAAGAAAGCCCAAACCGGCACCTA
>NZ_LWGG01001328.1:0-4191 GCF_001635365.1 Oleiphilus sp. HI0128
TGGGTTTAACGGAATAAAACCATAAAATACAAAAGAACATCAGCCCTTCAAGCCCTGCCTGATAAAGCTGAGAAGGGTGCCTAACCAATTGCTCCGGGTCGTTTGGAAATACCATTCCCCAAGAAACATCTGTCGCCCTGCCCCATAATTCTGCACCAATAAAATTTCCGATTCGTCCCAAACCCAAACCTATTGGCACAAGAGGCGCGATAAAGTCCAATAGTTGAAAAAAAGTGCAGCCAATCTTTCGTGCATAAAAAACAATGGCTAACATCACACCGATTAAGCCGCCATGAAAGGCCATTCCACCTTCCCAGATTCTAAACAACCAAGCTGGGTCATCGAGAAATTTGTCGAAGTTATAGAAGAATACGTAGCCCAGGCGCCCCCCCAGGATTACCCCCAATGCGCAGTAATAAATCATATCTCCGACTTGCTCTTTGGCAATTGGAGCACCAGGTCGTTGGGCTCGTCTCTGCCCTAGTAAGTAAGCCGCCACAAAACCAATCAAATACATTAAGCCATACCAATGAATTTGAATTGGCCCTAAGTCCAAAGCAACCGGATCTATCTGGGGATACGACAACGCCATTGTAATTCCTTAAATTTTTAATATTAAACAGAGCTAAGTCACTAGAAAGCGAACACCAACTAATAGCAGAAAACCTGCAAACAATCTTTTCAGTAACAGAGGCGACAAGCGATGCGCCAACTGCGTTCCAACCCTCGCGAAGTATACAGAGCAAATAGATATTCCGAGTAAAGCAGGTAGGTAGATCAATCCCAAACTCCATTCAGGCCGTCCTTGCAAATCACTTCCCATCATCACATTACTGAGCGTGGCAAATAAAGCGATGGGTAAACCACATGCAGCGGCGGTACCCACCACTTCTTTCATCTCAATACGATACCGACTCAAATAAGGAACGCTAAGTGTTCCACCACCAATCCCGAAGATAGAAGAAAACCACGCAATGACCACGCCCATTATAGATAGTGCGATATTTCCGGGTATCGCCAAAGACTGCAAGCTAGCGGATTTGATAAACATTCGCAGCGCTACAATCACCGCAAAAAGTCCAAACAGCTTTTTCAGCATCCAGCCATCTAGTTGCACCAGCGTTAATACACCAAGCACCGCACCTAGCGCAATACCAGCACTCATCGGCCGAAACACCGACCACAAAACCGCGCCTCTCTTATGGTGATTATATACCGAGCTCATCGAGGTAAACACTATGGTCGCAAGTGAAGTTGCTATCGCCATATGGGTCAAGACTTCTGCGGGGAAACCTTGGCTTTCGAAGACAAAAACCAGGATAGGCACGACGACTAAACCACCACCCACGCCAAAGAGCCCTGCCGTTAACCCGGCAAAGATACCCGCCAGCAAGTAGCTCACAATAAACATAGTCCGTATCTACCCCTAAATAATTGCATGGTATGATAGCTGTATTACATTCTGAGGTCATTCTTTCAATGTGTTTAATAGTTTTTGATTGGCAGCCCGAGCAAGCACGAATACTGACACTCGCCTCAAATAGAGATGAGTACTACGCCCGCCCTACACTTAACGCTCATTTCTGGGAAGATAGCCCTGACATATTTGGCGGCCGAGATTTAAAAATGGGTGGCACCTGGTTAGCCCTTTCCAAAGGTGGCCGCCTCGCTGCAATTACAAATTATCGCGCGCCAGACTCCAGAGTATACGAACGATCTCGTGGAGAAATTCCCTCAAGCTTCCTTCAAGCAAGCTGCTCTGCAAATGAGTTTGCAGCTCAAATTTCAAGCGATGAATATGCCGGATTTAACGCTCTTCTGTTTGATGGCTCAGACTTGGTATATTGCCATAATCGTGGTCAGACGAGAGGTAGTCAAACCCTAAAGCCGGGACGGTATGGCTTAAGTAACCACCTGCTAGATACGCCTTGGCCAAAAGTACGAAAAACCAAAACAGCTCTCGAACAGGCCCGGCAGAACCCTGATAACACTGAAGCAGCTAGACACTTACTGTTGGCACTACAGAACCAAGAACAAGCATCGCCTGAAGAACTGCCGCAGACAGGCATCCCTCAAGAGTTTGAGCAAGTGCTCTCTTCCCCCTTTATTAGAACGCCCAACTATGGAACTCGTGCGAGCAGCGTCATCATTATTGATAAAGAAACTTTAGGTACGGCTAAGAACGAGCAGATCAATAAAGCTTTCTTTCTTGAACGTCAGTATCAGAAGGGTAGCAGCAAATTTAACGACAACATAACAAACATAACTTTTTAAGCTAGAGCTCGACAGACTCTAGCTCATTGCAAGCTACCGTCATCTTCAGATCGATTACCTTTTAGCTGTTGAACCTGGCGCTTAATGACATGCTGAACCAATGTTTCCTGATCAATTTCGGTGACATTAACGAAGTCAGCGCGCGCAAGCCAGGGCTTGCCATCAATGCTCTCATCCAATGCATCACAAGCAATAACAGCTGCTAAGAGCTGCAATCGAGTATTACTGGGGTATAGCGTTAGTTCTATATGAACATGCTGATTCAAAGCAGCACTTTCTTCAAGCGGGAAAGCGATTCCACAAGCACTCAAATTAACCTGACAAGCAGAAGTAGACTGCTCGAGACCCTCTTCTTGGCCAGAGGCAAGACCGTGGCCAAAAGCCAAATTTATTTTCTGGTTAAAAAGATCAAGAATATTATGAATTTCAGGTTGGGAATTCTTCAGTACTGTCAGATCTGTTGCTATCTGGTGCTCTATCTGTGACAGCAGAGACTTCAGAGAAGTCGGTTGAGCTTGCACCGCCAAATCAGTTTCACCCTCCGAAAGAAAGCGATAACGAAGACCAACAAGGTCCGTCACTCTAAAATAACGTCTTCTTTCACTGTCGTGCGTCACTGAATTTACACCCATATATATTATCCCTAGATAAACCCATCACACACTCTCCTTTCTAGAAGATCTCGTCAGGGTCCAATTCGAAAAAGTTATCAATTGCTTGAGAGTTAGCATCCAGCGTCTTGCTTTCTTCACGCAGCTCTTCCTTCACCTGCTTATCAGTTTTCTCTTGAAGAATAATCTCTACCCGGCGATTTCGCTTTCTACTCTCAGGCGTATCATTCGGCACCAGCGGCCGAGTATCCGCAAAGCCTGTTATGCTAAACCTATCTTGTTTTAGGTAGCCGTCATCAAATAGCCCGTGCGCAACTTCCAAAGCCCTTGCGACCGACAAATCCCAGTTTGATGGGAACATAACAGTTTGAATCGGCACATCATCAGTATGCCCCTGCACGGCGATATCACCTTCAATTGACTCGAGGATATCAATCAGCTTATCAAGCACTGGAATAAACTCATCCTGAAGCTGAGCTGAACCAGAAGAAAAGGCTCCTTTTTCCTGAATTCGAATAATAATTTTACGACCTTGGGTTTCCAGCTCCACCATATCTTTGGCAACTTCGGTCTGGAGCTTCTCAGCAATTTCTTCTGCCTTGGTTTCAGCCTCTTCTTCCAGCTCCATCATTTTTTGAGCAACAAACTCACTGATTTGGGCCTTTTTATCCTGAGCGTTTTCAGTTGACTCATCACAAGCTTCTGCAACGGCTTTCTCTATCTGAGCCTCACACAATACTTCGAGAGTCTGGTGATCTGAGTCAGTCGTTTGCTGCATCACCACTTGCAAAGGTGTGGGGTCTGGTTTTCCCGGAGAGAACTCTTGAGCAATAATACTGGTTCCTTTCGGGATCGACGTAACATCAACCTGATTCTGAACACCAAAGGCATTACGCATTGAACCAGCTAAACGCTTAAATTTGAGTACATCTATTTCTGCGAACGATAATAGCAGAACAAAGAAGCACATAAGGAGGGACATAAGATCCGCAAAAGTCCCCATCCATGCGGGGAGCCCGGGGACGCAATCGCAATCTTTTTCTTCTTCATCACTCATTGTCGAGTTGTTACCTCAGAGATCAAACTAAAAACATACAGGCTGCTTAATAAACCAGAACTATTCTTCACCTGTTTCTCGCTTGCCTTCAGACAAGTAGGTTCTCAACATAGCTTCAATAACACGTGGGTTTTGACCAGCCTGAATCGCCAAAACGGCATCGATTGACATGGACTTGATCAACTCTTCCTCTTCCATTCTAAGAGTCAGTTTGTCAGCAAAAGGGATAGCAACCATATTTGCAAGCAT
>NZ_LWGG01001329.1:0-911 GCF_001635365.1 Oleiphilus sp. HI0128
CAAGTTTATCCAGGGCGCTATTTAACTTACTACGGTTGGTGAATGGTCCGGTTTTAACTCGGTGCCAGACAGTACCTTTATCATTGGTAACTGTTTCAATATTGGCTTTTAAGCCCTTAAAGGCGATAGTGGCTTTTTGGCGCTCGGCATCTGCCCGGTTTTTGAATGAGCCAGTTTGAATCACATAGAAGTAGTCTTCACTGCCTGATTTTTGTTTGAAGCGATACTCTTCTACCTTCGGTGCAGTCACTGTCGATTCTGGAAGGATATCGTAAAAGTTGAAACGCTTTGCCGGTGCTTCTTCGGCGGGCGTGCTTTTGCTGGCAGAAGGGGATTTTTTGGATATTGTTGGCTGTTTCTCGGGTGTTTCAGTGGGCGGAATAGACTGTAAAAAATACAAGCCATAGGCAAAAGCACAGACCAGTACAATTAGGGAAAGAAAAAATGGTGTACGGTTTTTTACCGGCGCTGAGCTTGGCACTTCTTTAGGGCTTGCTCCGCTGGCCTTCTTGCTCGCGCTGCTTTTAGCCCCGCCAGACTTTCCCGAAGAACCTTTTTTTGTCTTGGGTGCTCCGGGCTTTTTAGTGGTCGAGGGCTTAGCAAAATCTTGAGTCATATGATCAACGCGTCAATAGTTTATCGGGTGTGATTACATTTCTTCAGGAGCGCTAACCCCTAGTAGCTTAAGCCCGTTTCTCAATACTTGCTGGATGCTTAGGCAAAGCACTGCACGAGCATCTCTAATTTTACTATCTTCAACCATTACAATATTTGAATTGTAGTAGGTATGGAAGTCGCTCGCCAAACTATATAGGTAGTTTGCAATTTGATGAGGCGCATTTTGCTCTCCCGCAATGCTGACAACTTCAGGGAAGCTAGCCAGCGTGTTTGCTAGTTTACGTTCGCTTTCA
>NZ_LWGG01001330.1:0-961 GCF_001635365.1 Oleiphilus sp. HI0128
TATAGTGATCAAGAATTCTGAGATTCAAGGCGGTACAGTTCATAGTCATGGCGATCATAGAATAGCGATGTCTTTCGCTGTCGCTTCATTAAGAGCGAAGGGTGAAATCGTGATTAGGGATTGTGCTAATGTTGCGACGTCATTTCCAAATTTTGTTGAGTTGGCTAGTGAAGTGGGTCTGAATATTAGCGTTGAAGACGATTCCGAGTAAAACGAGTTGTAGTAAAGAATGGTGCTGAAAAATTTCGTGACATTCAAAAAATTGGAGATAGTTGAATGACATGCAAAGTATTAACGATAGATGGTCCCAGCGGCGCGGGTAAGGGGAGTATTGCTCAGCTCGTGGCGAAGCATTTGGGCTGGTCTTTGCTTGATAGCGGGGCGCTTTATCGTCTTACCGCGCTGGCTGCTACTAGGTTGGGGGTTGCTTTCGATAACGAAGAGGCTTTGGCTGAAGTCGCTGAGAAGTTAGATGTTGAATTCGTTCCATCTGAGTACGGTGAGCCTGTCAGAGTATTACTTGGTGGTCAGGATGTGACGAATGATATTCGTACAGAAACTGTGGGTAATGATGCGTCAAAGATAGCGCCTTTGGCATCTGTTCGCGCAGCATTATTGCAAAGGCAAAGAAACTTTGCAGTCGAGCCTGGCTTGGTTGCTGATGGTCGAGATATGGGGACAGTGGTGTTTCCAGAGGCAGAATATAAGGTATTTATGACAGCGAGCGCAGAAGCTAGGGCGGATAGACGCTTTAAGCAGTTGAAGGCGGAGGGGGAAGATGTTAAAATCGCGCCCCTTTTAAAGGAGATAGAAGAGCGAGACGCCCGAGACATGGGGCGAAAAAATGCTCCGCTCAAAGCCGCTGAAGATGCGTATCATGTTGATACTACAGGGCTTTCTATCGAAGAAGTTTTAAAGGAAGTTGTTAATTTTATTGAGCGGAAATCTTAATAAATACGAC
>NZ_LWGG01001331.1:0-1040 GCF_001635365.1 Oleiphilus sp. HI0128
TGGCAGAATATTATTCGGGTAGAAAAAGAGCCGGGTTCTGATTGTGAGCGTCATCACTATGATTTGGTAGGGCCGATTTGTGAGACGGGCGACTTCTTGGGTAAAGATCGTGATTTGGCTATTAAGGCGGGCGACTTGCTCGCGGTAATGTCATCAGGTGCTTATGGCTTTGCAATGAGCTCGAACTACAACTCCAGAGGTCGTGTGGCAGAGCTGGTTGTAGATGGTGAGCAAGTCGTATTAGCGCGTAAGCGTGAAACAATTGATGATCAACTAGCGCTTGAGAATTTGATGCCTTAGTGGGCATTTAGAGTATTTTAGGTATCGGGAGAAAACAATATGGTGGTGAACTTTACCAAAATGCATGGTTTGGGTAATGACTTTATGGTGGTTGATATGATCAGCCATCATGTTCACCTTCGTCCTGAACAAATTCGCCGAATGGCTGATCGTAATTTAGGTGTGGGCTTTGACCAGCTTTTGTTGGTCGAACCACCTGGCAAGCCTGATGTTGATTTTCGCTATCGAATTTTTAATGCCGATGGTTCAGAAGTTGAGCAGTGTGGTAACGGTGCCAGGTGTTTCGCAGTCTTCGTGCGCGAGAAGAAGCTAAGCAACAAAGATAGTATTCGGGTCGAAACAAAAAAAGGCGATATTGAGTTAAAGGTCAATGATGATGGTCGCGTCCTTGTAGACATGGGCGAACCAGTATTCGACCCAGAAAGTATTCCATTTACAGCGGATGCTCCAGCAGATAGTTACAGCATCGATGTCGATGGTGAACCCTTGCAGATTTCTGCGGTGTCTATGGGCAACCCTCATGCTGTTTTGCAGGTGCCTGAATTGAGTGATCAGCAGGTTGCGCATTTAGGACCATTGATTGAAGCGCATGAACGCTTTCCAGAGCGTGTGAATGTTGGTTTTATGGAAATAGTACATAAGCGCTTTATCCAACTACGCGTTTACGAGCGAGGTGTGGGTGAAACCTTGGCCTGTGGTACCGGTGCGTGTGCGGCTGTTGCCGCTGGAATAAGCCGAGG
>NZ_LWGG01001332.1:0-706 GCF_001635365.1 Oleiphilus sp. HI0128
AGCTTCCCTCAAAACCTTTTTGCTACCAGCTTTAGTCACAGAGAAGACGCGACGCTTCTAGAGTTTGAAGACTCGGCACAAATTCAATCGGCTCCCAAAGTTTCATTCTAGACAATGAACTTCTATAAAGCGCAAGATGATGCCAGGAAACAAACCTTATGGTTGTTGGCATTGTTTACCATTGCTGTCGTCTTATTGGTTTTGCTTACAAACCTCTGTGTCGCGTTTTTCGTTTTATACAGTAACCCAGAGTATGCACTGGATGGAGTGAATCCGATTGCTGATGCAGGCGGGAACATTTTTCAGTGGTGCGAAAACCTGATCACCGCACTAGGTTGGAAAAAATTTACCTGGACGACGCTTCTCGTCGTAGGCGTCTTGGCGATGGCTATGCTGTTCAAATGGCTCTCTTTGCGAGACGGAGGAAGGGTTGTCGCTGAAGCTTTGGGCGGTCGACCTGTTCTGACAAACTCAAGCCAGGCTCAGGAAAAGCGCTTACTAAATGTTGTCGAGGAGATTGCTTTGGCCGCGGGTATCCCAGTGCCACAAGTTTATTTGCTTGAAAAAGAACCAGGTATTAATGCCTTTGCCGCCGGTTTGTCGGTTGAGGATGCCGTTATTGGCGTCACACAAGGTTGTTTGGATACTTTTAACCGAGATCAGCTGCAGGGAGTTATTGCTCACGAATTTAGCCATGTTCTTAATG
>NZ_LWGG01001333.1:0-1259 GCF_001635365.1 Oleiphilus sp. HI0128
ATTCGTTCTGAGTCGCAACACCCGTCGCACAGTTGTTCAAATGACAAATTCTCAAATAACGACAACCCAAAGCAACCATAGGCGTGGTACCGAAACCAAAACTCTCGGCACCCAGTATCGCCGCTTTAACAACATCCAGACCTGTCTTTAAACCGCCATCGGTTTGCAGACGGACGCTGCCACGCAAGTCATTGCCGCGCAGAGTCTGGTGAGCCTCGCTCAAACCAAGCTCCCAAGGAGAACCCGCATATCGGATAGAGGTTAGCGGACTTGCAGCCGTGCCACCGTCATAACCGGAAACTGTAATCAAATCAGCATAAGCCTTGGCAACACCTGCGGCGATAGTACCAACACCCGGTTCAGATACCAGTTTCACAGAAACCAATGCCTTTGGATTAACTTGCTTCAAATCAAAGATTAGCTGCGCCAAGTCTTCGATAGAATAAATATCGTGATGCGGTGGCGGTGAAATCAAGGTCACACCTGGCACCGAATATCTTAATGTCGCAATCAGGTTATTTACCTTACCACCTGGTAACTGACCACCTTCACCGGGCTTCGCACCTTGGGCAACTTTGATCTGCAAGACATCAGCATTACGCAAGTAGTGTGGCGTTACACCAAATCGGCCTGATGCGATCTGCTTGATCTTGGAACGTTTTTCCGTACCAAATCTCGCTGCATCTTCACCACCCTCGCCAGAGTTAGAGCGGCCACCTAGACGGTTCATTGCAACAGCAAGTGCTTCATGTGCTTCAGGAGACAAAGCTCCCAAAGACATTGCTGCCGAGTCAAAACGAGGGAAGATATTCTCTACCGGCTCTACTTCGTCTAAAGGAATCTCTTTAGCAGAATCACTTAAAGCAAACAAATCCCTTAAGGATGACGCTGGACGTTCATTTACCAAGGTTGCGTACTTCTGGTAAACAGAGTAATCGCCCGACTCAACTGCTTGCTGAATTGTATTGACAACATCCGGGTTAAAGGCGTGATATTCCTGACCGTGAACAAACTTCAGTAAACCACCTGGCTGGATCGATTTACGCGCCTTGAAAGCTTCTTTAGCCAACAGTGCTTGCTCTGATTGCAGGTCTTCAAAATCAGCACCCTGAATTCTACTTGCGACACCTTTAAAGCATAGGTCAACAACATCGTCTGCAAGACCTACTGCTTCAAACAATTGAGCGCCACGGTAAGAAGCAATTGTAGAAATACCCATCTTCGATAAGATCTTCAACAAGCCCTTACCAATACCGCGA
>NZ_LWGG01001334.1:0-931 GCF_001635365.1 Oleiphilus sp. HI0128
TTCAACCGCCCTAATCTGCAAAACCTTAGAGCCCAAACTCGCCATTTCTATCATTTCTTCAAATGTCACTTTTTCCATACGGCGCGCACTATCAACAACCCTTGGGTCCGTTGTATACACTCCGTCGACATCTGTATAAATCTGACATTCATCCGCTTTGAGCGCAGCCGCTAGAGCAACAGCAGTGGTATCTGACCCGCCACGACCAAGCGTCGTAATATTATGATCCTCATCAACTCCCTGAAAACCAGCAACAACCACAACTTTACCCGCAGACAAGGCCTCGCGCATTCGCGACTCATCAATATCCTGTATTCTTGCCTTCATATGAGACTGATCAGTCAAAATACGAACCTGACCACCTGTCATAGACATTGCATCACAATCAATCTGCTGCAAAGCCATACTCAACAAAGCAATCGTCACCTGCTCACCGGTCGACACCAGCACATCCATTTCACGAGGTACAGGATCCTTAGATATTGCATCGGCCAATGATATTAACCTATTAGTCTCTCCACTCATTGCAGAGACAACCACTACAACATCATCACCTGAATCTCGAAACTTTTTTACTTTCTCTGCCACAGCTTGGATACGCTCAGTCGTACCGACTGAAGTACCGCCATATTTTTGAACAATCAGGGCCATTGACCTATTTAAAACCTCTTAATTGTAGACTTAGAACCTAACACTAAATAAGCAACTACTGCTGGGACTCAACCCATCCAGCTACCGACGCCAAGGTTTCTTCTAGAGCAGTAACATCTGTACCACCGCCCTTCGCAAAATCAGGCCGGCCACCACCTTTACCACCAACACCTGCCGCAACGACTTTCATCAAATCTCCAGCTTTGTACTGCTTGGAAATTGATTTCGTCACACCAGCAACCAAGGCAATTTTATCTCCGTCTACAGAAGCCAATAAAAC
>NZ_LWGG01001335.1:0-730 GCF_001635365.1 Oleiphilus sp. HI0128
ATATGAAGGGTAGCCTGGCTGCATTTATCACCGCCTGTGAGCGCTTTGTTAAAAAACATCCCGACCATAAAGGCTCTATCGCTTACTTAATTACCAGCGATGAAGAAGGACCAGCAACAAACGGTACCGTTAAGGTTGTTGAAACATTGGAGGCGCGTAATGAAAAAATTGATTGGTGCCTGGTTGGTGAGCCATCCAGTACCAAGGTGCTCGGTGATGTGATCAAGAACGGCCGCCGCGGATCTTTAAACGCAAAACTTACCATTAAAGGCAAACAAGGACATGTTGCCTACCCGCACTTGGCGAACAACCCTATTCACCTGGCAATGACTGCCCTTGACGACCTATGCAAACTTGAATGGGACAGTGGCAATGAATTCTTCCCCGCGACATCATTCCAAATCACCAATATCAATTCCGGTACCGGTGCGACGAACGTGATACCCGGTACTGTCGAGACACTTTTTAACTTTCGATTTTCTACTGAAGTCACCGCCGAGCAACTTAAAGCAGGTGTCGTCAAAGTGCTTGAGCAACACAAGCTGGATTACGATATCCAGTGGACATTAAGCGGAGAGCCCTTCCTAACCGCAGCGGGCCCACTCGTCGACGCAGCGGTTAAAGCGATAAAAACAGTTAAAGGTATCGACACAGAGCTTTCAACCTCAGGCGGAACCTCTGACGGCCGTTTTATCGCACCAACGGGCGCACAAGTGCTTGAACTTGGGCC
>NZ_LWGG01001336.1:0-585 GCF_001635365.1 Oleiphilus sp. HI0128
GGTATCAAGTGATAAAGGCCTGGTAGTACCAGTCTTACGCGATGCAGATGGTATGAGCTTGGCAACAATTGAAGGATCAATCAAAGAGTATGGTCAAAAAGCCCGTAACGGTAAGCTCTCTATTGAAGAAATGACAGGCGGTACTTTCACTATTTCTAACGGTGGTGTATTCGGTTCCTTGATGTCTACGCCAATCTTGAATCCGCCTCAAACGGCGATTTTGGGTATGCATAAGATTCAAGAGAGACCTATGGCTGTTAATGGTGAGGTTGTGATCTTGCCGATGATGTACCTTGCTTTGTCTTATGACCATCGAATGATTGATGGTAAAGAAGCTGTTCAGTTCCTGGTTGCGATCAAGGAAATGATTGAAGATCCAGCTAGAATTCTTCTAGAAATTTAAGTCGAGAACCGGGAGATAAATATAAATGTCAAATAAGTATGATGTAATCGTAATTGGTTCTGGTCCGGCTGGATATGTTGCTGCAATTCGTTGTGGTCAGCTTGGCTTAAAGACTGCGTGTGTTGAAAAGTGGACATCTGAGACAGGTAAGCAGATTCTTGGTGGTACCTGTTTGAACGTGG
>NZ_LWGG01001337.1:0-988 GCF_001635365.1 Oleiphilus sp. HI0128
GCTGTCAAACCTAGGGTAGATAGCAAAACCATCGCGAAGTTTGGTTCCAGGCTACCGACCGAAATATACTTGCCATCTGCCGTCTGGTAGTAGTCGTAGAATAAACCACCGTTGAGCATCTCTTCGCCACACGCTGGGTCCTTGCCACTGACTAGCGCGTTGGCGCCGAACATCGTGCTCAGCGCCAAGGCCGCATCACTCATACTGATATCCAGGTGCTGGCCTTTTCCAGTAGAAGCACGTTCAATCACTGCGGCAAGAATCGCCATTACNGCATGATGTGAACCACCTGCAATATCGGCAACCTGTGTTGCAGATAAAGTGGGACCGGTTTCTTTTCTGCCAGAGAAACTGGCTAAGCCCGACAAAGCCAAATAGTTAATATCATGCCCTGCCCGATCTTTTAAGGGCCCTGTTTGACCATAGCCTGTGATCGAGCAATAGATTAATTTAGACTGAAACTTTACCAAGGCCTCATAATCCAGACCTAGACGCGCCATAACACCTGGTCTGAATTGCTCAATCACAATATCAAACTCACTCACCAACTTATGAACGATCTCTTTTGCACTCTCATGCTTTAAATCAACAGCAATCGTTTTCTTATTGCGATTAACGCTGGCGTGCGAGGCAGAAACCTTACCTACCATTGGCGGCAAGAGCTTTAGTAGATCGGGTCGCGTAGGTGACTCTACTCTTACAACCTCTGCGCCCATATCTGCCAACAATTGCGTTGCATAAGGGCCCGGTAATAAGGTGGTAAAGTCGAGAATCTTAATTCCCTTGAGTGGTTGTGACATTACTTACCCCTACTTCCTTTAGACCATCGAGCGGCCGATAATCAACTTCATGATTTCATTTGTACCAGCATAGATCTTCTGAACACGCGCATCTGCGTAAGCGCGCGCAACCGGATACTCCCACATGTAGCCGTAACCACCATGTAGCTGTAAACATTCATCTATCACGTCACACTGAATCTCGGTAG
>NZ_LWGG01001338.1:0-539 GCF_001635365.1 Oleiphilus sp. HI0128
GATCGCCCATCGTTGTATCCTGCGACTCAAGATACTTCTCGATGGCTGCATTAAGCTTGTCATCTTCAACGAGTATTGCGTCAACACTTGCGCCTGTATGAAACTTGATTTCATCAAGGGCAATAATATTGGTTGGGTCCGATACCGCAATAAAAAGCCGATTGCCACGCATAAATAAAGGCAGGGCATGGTGTTTTCTAATTAGCTTTTCATCAACCACCTTTTCGGGGAAGGATTCTTGCTGAAAGGCATTTAGGTCCAAAACAGGCATACCAAATTCTTGCGCAGCAGAAAATGCTAGGTCCTTGGCTTTAGCCGCTTTTGCTTGAACCAGATGGGAAACCAGTGATAAATTGTTCTGATGAGCGTGTAGCTGTGCTTTTCGGGCAGTTTCTTCATCGAGTAACTGATCCAAAACAAACTTTCTGGCCAAGCCAGTAAGTGTCGTGTTTTCTGCTGTCATGGGGCTTCTTTGCTTGAGTTAAATTCACCATTTAGATGCACAAACTAATGTTTGGACTAAATAACTGGCTTTAAAC
>NZ_LWGG01001339.1:0-22066 GCF_001635365.1 Oleiphilus sp. HI0128
GCATCGGCGGTGGCGGCGGTAAAGGCCAACGCATACTCTCCAGCCCTTCAAGCTTTAAAGGCAGCATCGAAGAGCGCTTAAGCCAAGCAGCAGATGAAGCACCTTCTCTAGTACTTGAGATCCTCAACGAGGTAAAAGCGACAGGCCAAGGCGACAACAAGAATATTCTTGTCGAGTTGAATATCGAAACCACTCGTCACCAGGAAATCCAGGTGATCGGTAATGGTGAATGGGCACTGGCTTTGGGCGGTCGTGATTGCTCTTTGCAGATGCACGAGCAAAAGCTGCTTGAAATATCGGTTACGACCGAAGATTTACAGCATGCGCTTACAGAGTCGTTGCATCGCGGTAGTGAAGCCGAATCTAAAATCCTTAGCCAGGAGATCAAAACCCTTCAGGCGATGGAAAAAGAATCCGAAGTATTTGGTCAGGCTGTAGGTTTGGACAACGTATCCACCTTCGAGTGTATCGTTGACCGCGACAAACACTTCTTTATGGAAATGAACACCCGAATTCAGGTTGAACACCGCGTTACAGAGCTCTGTTATAGCCTGAAATTCGTCAACCCCGACAACGCTGATGACAGTTTTACGGTGCACTCATTGGTCGAGGCCATGGTATTACTCGCTGCACACGGCAAGCGCTTACCCAAGCCCGAGCGCGTATTGCGTCATAATGCTTCGGTTGAAGCCCGCCTTAATGCAACTAACCAAGCTTTGGCACCCCATGCAGGTGGTTTGATTGAACATTGGTCAGATTCGCTTGATGGCGAAATTCGTGACGACCAGGGCATCAGTCTTCACAACCCTGATACAGATGTATTCATGTCCTATCACTTGGCCGGTGCTTACGATAGTAATATCGCCCTACTCCTGACTGTTGGCAACAATCGTCTGGAAAGCTTTGAACAAATGTCTGAAGTACTTCGCCGCACTAAGCTGGAAGGTAAGGATCTAGGCACCAACCTTGAATTCCATTACGGCTTGGTCAACTGGATAATGGGCAACAATATTCATGCGAAACCAACAACCCAGTTTATCGTTCCCTATCTAACGGCTGTAGGCGCGTTAAAAAAACAGGCACAGCAATACGACCTGAACCAGGTTTATGCTGAAGTCTGCCAAGCAAATATTGCTAGCCTTAAATCCAAGGACGACAAGACTGCAATGCAAAGCGTATTGCAACGCAAGCACCTATTGCTTACACGTCCGGTTGAGCACTTAATGCTTGAACCACACTTGTTATCCGGCTGGTTGGCCATGCATCAAACTCACTTCTCGGTTGATAAGAAGGGCAAGGTCTCCTGGATAGAAAACCCGATTAAAGTCCTGGATGAAACTTATCACTTCCTTAACATGGACTTTCACCCGGGAAACAAACGAGAGAACCCAGCGGCCACCATGATCTGGGATCATGACCAGGAAATCCTCAGCGATGCACTTTCCTTCTATAGCACACTTGAAGAAAAACTGGATATTTGCAACTTCAACGACTTAGACAAAGCCCTAAAAGCTGCCAAGCACAGCGATTTTGATACAGCGACCTGGGCCGCAATCAAAGCTGCCCACGCAGGCTATCAAGCTGGCTGCAGAGTACTACTATTACTGCCATACATAGCCGCCAAGACAGGTTTCTTCGAACTGAAAGTCGCTGATGACCTGAGCTTAGTCATTCCTGAGAACTTAACCAATAAAGATTATCAGGAAGCGATGGCGAAGGTCCTAGTACCACCACCTGTCGCGAAAAGTGATGAGATTCTCGCCAGCTCAGGCGGTATGTTCTATTCGCGCGAAGCGCCTGATATGCCTCCCTTTATTGAGGAAGGCCAGCACTTTGAGACGGGAGATCCGCTCTATATCGTTGAAGTCATGAAGATGTTCAATAAAATAGCTGCGCCGTTCTCTGGCACCATTGCTAAAGTGCTGCTTGAAGACGATGGCACCATTATTAAGAAGGGTCAGCCACTGTTCAAAATTGTTCCTGATGAAGAAATCGTTATTGAAACAGACGAGCAGATAAAAGACAGACAAACCAAAGCTTGCACTGAGTTTTTGGCGAATATTTAGGAGAATAAACAATGATTACAGGCTTAGACCACATTGCGATAGCAGTGCCAGATTTACAGAAAGCCATAGAGCGCTTTGCGGAAGACTTCGGCTTGAACCTTAAAGGCCAGGAAGATGTACCTGAAGCAAAAACCAGTGCTGCGTTTTTAGACGTTGAGAAAACCAGTATTGAATTGATTCACCCACTTAACGGTGAAGGCCCTGTGCAGAAATACTTGGAAAAGAAAGGCGGTGGCATTCACCACCTTTGTTTCCGCAGCGACGATATCGAAGCGGATGTTGAGCGTTTGAAGGCAAAGGGTTATCAATTCCTTTCCGATGCACCTTCACCTGGTGCGCACAATTGTAAAGTGATCTTCATCCACCCAAAAAGTGCCGACGGCATTTTAATAGAGCTTAACCAACCCATGGATCAGTAAGCACTTACATAAGCATAACAATAGAGCAGCTATTACTTAACGAGAAATACTATGTCTGATAAAAAGCCTGATTTAGCCGCACAACTCGAGCAATGGGAAGCGCTTGCGACCAAACAAATGAAAGGGGTCAGTCCGGATGAAATGACCTGGCAGACGCCAGAAGGTATTCCCGTTAAGGTGCTCTATACCGAGGAAGATACAAAAGACCTGCCTCACACCCAGACACTTCCCGGTATGGCTCCCTTTGTACGTGGCCCAATGGCAACGATGTACGCCGGCCGCCCCTGGACCATCCGCCAATACGCAGGATTTTCCACCGCAGAAGAGTCAAATGCTTTCTATCGCAAAAACCTGGCTGCCGGTGCACAAGGCGTATCAGTTGCCTTTGATTTAGCGACTCACCGAGGTTACGACTCAGACCACCCACGCGTAACGGGTGATGTAGGTAAAGCAGGTGTGGCGATTGATTCAGTCGAAGATATGAAAATTCTTTTCGACGGCATTCCGCTTGATAAAGTATCGGTATCCATGACCATGAACGGCGCAGTCTTGCCAATCCTGGCTAGCTACATCGTTGCAGCAGAAGAGCAAGGCGTTTCACAAGAACAGCTTTCAGGCACGATTCAGAATGACATTCTGAAAGAGTTTATGGTGCGCAATACCTATATCTACCCACCAAAACCATCCATGAGGATTATTGGCGATATTATCGGCTACACCTCCGAGAACATGCCTCGCTTTAACAGCATTTCAATCTCCGGCTACCATATTCAGGAAGCCGGTGCTGATGCAGCGCTGGAACTAGCCTACACACTTAGCGATGGCAGAGAGTATGTTAGAACTGCACTGAAAGCTGGTTTGGACGTCGATGCCTTTGCGCCTCGCCTTTCCTTCTTCTGGGGCATTGGCATGAACTTCTATATGGAGATCGCCAAGCTCAGAGCCGGTCGCTTGTTATGGCATAAGATTATGGATGAGTTCGGACCTAAGAACCCCAAATCTTCTATGCTTCGAACCCACTCGCAAACATCAGGCTGGTCTTTGACCGAGCAAGACCCTTACAACAATGTGATTCGTACCACCATCGAGGCGATGGCTGCGGTATTTGGTGGCACTCAGTCACTGCACACCAATGCTCTGGACGAAGCGGTTGCACTACCAACAGAATTCTCTGCCCGTATTGCGCGAAATACTCAGATCATCCTTCAAGAAGAAACAGGTATTCCTCAGGTTGCAGACCCTTGGGGGGGCTCCTACATGATGGAAAGTCTCACGCAGCAGATTGCTGATCGAGCTTGGGAATTAATTGAAGAAATCGAGGAAAAAGGTGGAATGGCAAGTGCCATAGAACATGGCATTCCAAAAATGCGAATTGAAGAAAGTGCCGCGAAAAAACAAGCACGCATTGATCGCGGTGAAGATGTCATTGTTGGTGTCAATAAATACCAGCTCGATCATGAAGATGACCTGGATATACTTGAAGTAGACAATGTGGCTGTACGCGAGTCACAAATCAAGCGCTTGGAATCGATTCGTACAAATCGAGATTCTGATGCGGTTAAAGCAGCGCTTACAGCCTTGACTGAGGCAGCGAAAACAGGTGAAGGCAATTTGCTAGAATTGAGCGTAAATGCTGCTCGCTTACGCGCGACTGTTGGCGAAATTTCTGATGCTCTGGAAGAAATATACGGACGTTTTCAGGCGGAATCTCGCACTATTAGCGGCGTTTACGGCGCCTCCTATGAGGGCGATGAAGACTGGCAAGCAATACAGTCTGATATTGAAGCCTTTGAGAAAGCCCAAGGTCGGCGCCCAAGAATGCTGGTCTGTAAAATGGGCCAAGACGGCCATGACAGGGGTGCTAAAATTATTGCCACCTCATTTGCCGATGCGGGCTTTGATATCGACCTATCCCCTATGTTTTCAACCCCTGAAGAAGTCGCCAAGCAAGCCGTCGAAAATGACGTGCATGCCGTCGGTGTCAGCTCACAAGCTGCAGGACACAAGACACTAGTTCCTGAGCTCATTCAGGCGCTCAAAAATCAAGGCGCGGACGACATTATCGTTATTGCCGGGGGAGTGATCCCTAAACAAGACTACGACACACTCTATCAGGCAGGAGTTAAAGGAATCTTCGGGCCTGGTACAAAAGTGCCTTATAGTGTTCGCCAAGTGCTAACGGCGATCAATGAGTCTGCCTAGCTTCCTGGTATGAATATCGATCTTGAGCAACTCAAAAAAGGCCAGCGCCGAGCACTAGCCAAAGCTATTACCTTGGTCGAGAGCAAGCGCGACCAAGACAGAGCGGCTGCTCAACAAGTCTTGAATGAGCTATTGTCAGATACCGGAAATAGCCTTCGTATAGGAATCAGTGGCGTACCGGGGGTGGGAAAGTCTACCTTCATCGAAGCCTTTGGTCGCCATCTGATCGCTAATGGAAAAAAGGTAGCTGTACTCGCTGTCGACCCCAGCTCTCCTCTACGTGGAGGAAGTATCCTTGGCGATAAAACCCGCATGGAAAAACTTGCCCGTGAAGACAATGCCTTTATTCGCCCCAGCCCTTCTGAAGGCGCGCTAGGTGGCGTCGCGCTTAGAACCCGTGAGACAATGCTCCTATGCGAAGCCGCCGGCTACGATGTAATACTCGTAGAGACCGTTGGTGTAGGCCAATCCGAGTATGAAGTCGCCTCGATGGTCGATTTCTTTCTCGTATTGATGCTTCCTAACGCTGGAGATGACTTACAAGGCATCAAACGAGGCATTATGGAGCTGGCGGATGCCTTAGTCGTTAACAAAAGTGATGGTCCTAACCAAGGCTTGGCTCAGCAAACCAAAAACCACTACAGTAATGCCTTTCACCTCTTACAGCACGATGGTTTTTGGAAACCTCAAATTCTCACCTGCTCATCTCTTGAGAACACCGGAATTGAGACTGTATGGGACATGATTCTGGACTACCAGGAACAAGGCAAAAGCCACTCCAATGAAGAAGGCCTTAATCTATTTGAGGATAAACGCGCCCGACAAAATAGAGAATGGTTGAACACCTTGGTAAAAGATATGTTGGAACAGGAGCTTAAAAGTCACCCTCCAGTTCAATCAGCACTACCTAAGCTCCGCTCAGCTGTGCAGGAAAATAGTGTAACCCCCTACTCTGCAGCACATCAAATCATTCAGTTATTTCTCAACAAACAAGACCCGTCTTGACTATTTACCGCCCCTTAGCGAGGACCCTATTGCTATCAGCCTGAGCTAATCACGACAGGCAAGGGTTCGAATATATCTGCCAACGCTAAACTAAAAAAGCCCGATTAAGTAACCGGGCTTGATAACAAACTAAGCTAAATATTATGCTGTTGTTTTCTTGATAATCGCAAGCAAATCGTCCTTTAGCTTAAGGCGCTCTTTCTTACACTTTTCAAGGTACTCGTCAGAGGTGTTTTCTGCACCAGTCTCAATTCTGTGTACTTCATGATCCTTATCATGATACTCATCAAATAAACGAGCAAAGTGATTATCACTCATCTTGAGGTTATGAATAGTCTCTTTATGCTCTGGCAACTCATGAACTAGATCGTGCTTTTCTAACATAGATATATATCTCCTTAGAGGGATTGTTTTTTATCATCTTTTCATAACTCCACTTTATATGAGCCTTAGTCCAAACGAGATGATCTAGGTCAAACAATTAGGTATCTTGAAAATCTTTCTATTGTCAGCCTAGATCAGGCCTAAACGTGAGTTTTCTATACATCAGGTAAAGACTTGTAAGCAAGTCGTGAAATCTAGTCAAATCCGCCTATACCCATTACTCAAACCTAAGAACAGCCTATACACTGAAGTCATTGTTTATGAATAGTTCTTCCAAAAAGCATAAGCACTATGGAAAGACTAAAACCAAATCAGGAAAGAATATGCTAAAAAGAATCATTGCTGTCAGCAGCCTGCTGTTTGCTGCGTCAAGCGTCAATGCAGGCCTCATTAACCCGACCGGCAATGCCGACGGGCTAAACTTTAGCTGGTCGCAACAAGAGTCTGATCAGCTTCAAACGTTTGATGAACAACAGGGCGTTGCGATAGCTCATCAACAGGTTCAAGTTGACTACTTGCTTGGGAGTAACCTGTTCGTTGGTGATACCTTAAGAGGTCAGCAAACTGGCAAAAATTCACCTTACCTAAGTGCAGGCAGTTACAGTTCTCACCTGATTCACTTTGACCCACTAGGCACCTCGAGCGGTAAAGAGACCAAGCAATTAATTGAGTTTGATAGTGACATTGTTGCGATCATCCTCAACGGTAAAAAACTCAATGCGTCGGACAATATATTTGGTGGTACGGGGGCCAATTACGAGACATCAACTTCTCGAAAGTGGGAAAGTAACGATTTTCTAACATTTACTAGCTCCCAGTCGATACTGGTTGATCGCGCAACGGTAGGTCGCTACTGGATTGATGATGCGCGCATCATTACCCAAAGCGTATCAGAACCCTCTTCTATTGCCTTGCTTGGCCTAGGTCTTCTTGGCTTAGTGGGTATTCGTCGCAAGAAAATCTAAGTCTCCTCATCGCAATCATTACCCTGCTTCGAACGATTTAGTCAATTAGTCTGGAGCAGGGATTGCCAAGCCTGCCTTTTTTAGCTAACGTCTAGCCCATTCAGATCGACCCCGTTTTTACTAATTAAGGCTATTTGTATGGCACAGTACGTATTCACCATGAATCGCGTGGGAAAAGTTGTCCCACCTAAGAAAGAAATCCTCAAAGATATCTCCCTTTCATTTTTCCCTGGCGCCAAAATTGGTGTATTGGGTCTTAATGGTGCGGGTAAATCAACACTACTAAGAATTATGGCGGGCGTTGATAAAGACTATATTGGTGAAGCCCGCCCTCAGCCGGGTATCAATATTGGCTACCTCGCTCAGGAGCCTGAACTTAACGAAGAAGCAACGGTCAGAGACAACGTTGAAGAAGGCGTGAGTGAGATTAAAAATGCGTTAACTCGCCTAGATCAAGTTTATGCAGAGTACGCTGAAGAAGGTGCAGATTTCGATGCTCTAGCCGCAGAACAAGCCAAGCTAGAAGCAATCATTGAAACCGGTGATGGTCATAATCTGGAAAGAACACTGGAAGTCGCTGCTGATGCCTTAAGACTGCCACCATGGGATGCTGAAGTTAAACATTTATCAGGTGGTGAAAAGCGTCGTGTCGCTCTTTGCCGTCTATTACTTTCTAAGCCGGACATGCTGCTTCTTGATGAACCGACCAACCACCTTGATGCAGAAAGTGTCGCGTGGTTGGAACGTTTCTTACATGACTACCCTGGAACCGTCGTCGCCATCACCCACGATCGTTACTTCCTTGATAATGTTGCAGGTTGGATACTGGAGCTCGATAGAGGCCATGGCATTCCATTTGAAGGTAACTATTCTCAGTGGCTTGAAAATAAAGAGAAACGTTTAGAGCATGAGCAAAAGCAAGAAGATGCTCGCCAAAAGAGTATTAAATCTGAGCTAGAGTGGGTTCGCAGCAACCAAAAAGGGCGACATGCCAAGAGCAAGGCGCGTCTTAAGCGCTTTGAAGAGCTTAACTCTTCCGACCTACAGAAACGCAACGAGACCATGGAAATTTACATTCCACCAGGGCCACGCCTGGGTGATGTTGTTATCGAGCTCGATGGTGTCAGTAAGCAATACAAAGACAAGCTGCTATTCAAAGATTTGAGCTTTAGTGTTCCACCCGGAAGCATTGTCGGTGTAATTGGTGGTAACGGTGCAGGTAAATCTTCACTATTCAAGCTGCTAGCAGACGTAGAGCAACCCGACTCAGGCACTATTCGTTTGGGTGATACTGTTAAGCTGGCTTTCGTTGAACAAACGCGTGACCTGGACAATTCCAAGACGGTATGGGAAGAAGTCAGTGACGGTAACGATATGATCACTATCGGCAATTACCAAACACCATCTCGTGCTTATGTCAGTCGTTTCAACTTCCGTGGTAATGACCAGCAAAAGAAAGTGAATGAGCTGTCTGGTGGCGAGCGTAACCGTCTACATTTAGCCAACGTGCTTAAGCAAGGTGCGAACGTTCTACTACTCGATGAGCCAACCAACGATCTTGACGTAGAAACACTACGAGCACTGGAAGAAGCCGTCTTGGCATTCCCTGGTTGCGCAATAGTGATTTCGCACGACCGTTGGTTCCTCGATAGAATTGCAACGCATATATTGGCTTATGAAGGCGATAGTGAAGTGGTCTGGTTTGAAGGCAATTACACTGAATACGAAGAAGACTTCAAAGCTCGTAAAGGTGAACAAGCCAAGACACCTACTCGTGTCAACTATAAGAAGCTTGCCTAAGAGCCAAGGCTGCCAAACTAGCTGAAAGCCTGAAACAGCAGTTCTTTTGAGCGATTTGTTCTCAAAAGGACTGCCTAAGCTTGCAGTTACCTGATATAGCACTTATATTCTAATGAATGACTATAATAATTAATCCTCTCTGTTATCCTTCAAACTGGTTTGCAGAACAGAGTTGCCGGAGGCCAAATGAGCGAAGAGACAAAACAAGACGAGCGCCGTCATTTTAGCCGAATTCTATTTAATGCCGATTGCACCTTGCGTCAGGATGACCTTGAATGGTCTACCGAAGTCCTTGATATTTCCTTGCGCGGAATTCTGGTTCACCGGCCTGACCACTTCAGCCTGGATGTTGATACGCCTTGCGAAGCGACCATCAGACTATCAGGTAGCGAAAGCCATATTATTATGTCACTCACCTTTTCCCACGAGGAAAACAATACCTTAGGTTTTAAATGCCAGCACATTGATATCGACAGCATGACCCACCTTAAGCGTTTAGTAGAGCTTAATGTTGGTAGCGACGATATTTTAATGCGTGAACTGGAACTTCTCACAGTCATTTAAATTAAGCTCTGCTCAAGTTTCCTCTCTATTTAAGCCTCAATAACTAGGAATTTCCTAAGTTCCTACTAAACTAATTAGTCATAGTAAACGCTTGTTTTCTTTAATTGACGTATAACTGCAACAAGGCACTCATGGGATCAGGACAACAAAAGCATATTGAAAGTGATCGCATGCTCAAGGCCATCACTGACCAAAGCTCTGAAGGCATTACAGTTGCCGACACTGAGGGTAATTACGTATTTGTTAACCCTGCTTTTTGTAAGATGAGCGGCTACAGCAAAGATGAGCTGCTAGGCATGACGGTGTTTGATATAAAGGCACCCGAACAAGATCACCGCTCTTTCGAAAGAACCAAAACCACTGAAGAAGGGCTAACCGTTGAAGTTTTGCTTCAACGTAAAGACGGAAGCACTTATCACTCAGAAGTGATTGGAAAGAATATTGATATTGACGGCAAAGCCCTGGTACTCGGGATAGTTCGCGATATCAGCCAGGAAGTAAAAACCGGACAAAAAATTCGTACCCTCTCCCAAGCCGTCGAGCAGAGCCCTGTGTCGGTCATGATCATCGCCACCAATGGGAGCATAAAGTATGTAAATCAGGCATTTGAAACGACCTCCGGCTACCCTCTTAGTGAGGTTGAAGGAAAGAAGTTTTTCAGCCTAATGCCTGACCACGCAAAAAAAGATACCTACGCAGCACTCTTCGAAGCGCTTGAAAAAGAACATAGCTGGGAAGGCGAAGTACAAATTCGTAAAAAGAATGGCGAGACCTTTTGGGAATATGGGCACATCTCTCCAGTAAAGGATGAGTATGGGAAAGTGATTCACTATCTTGCCGTCAAGGAAGATATCTCGACACGCAAAGCACAAGAAGAAAAAATATTTCACCAAGCGCATTTTGACTCGCTGACTGACCTGCCCAATCGACTTTTATCTTTGGATAGGCTCACCCACATCATTGGTGAAGCCCAACGTCAAAACAACAAAGTTGCCTTACTGTTCGTTGATCTAGACGATTTTAAAAAGGTTAATGACTCCCTTGGCCATGACATGGGTGACGAAGTATTGATGGTTGCTGCAGAGCGCCTATCAGAAGTACTTCGAACGGGCGATACAGTTGGCCGCTTGGGAGGCGATGAATTCATCTTAATTTTGGGCGGCCTAGATGACGAGAAGTCTGCGCAAAAAACTGCTGAGCGCATATTAGAACAATTCAGAAGCTCGTTTGATATTGAAGGTCGTAAACTGATGCTAACTGCCAGCATTGGCATTGCTCTTTTCCCTCATGACGGTGCTACTCCGACCGACTTGCTAAGAAATGCCGACTCAGCCATGTATCACGCTAAGTCTCTCGGGCGAAACGCCTACTCGTTCTACACTGAGGAAATGAACCAACAAGTCGCCCGAAGATTACAGCTTGAAGAACAAATCCATGGTGCCTTAGACCGAAATGAATTCTCGCTCGCCTACCAGCCTCAAGTCGATGTTCAGACTGACAAAATTATTGGAGCCGAAGCACTATTACGCTGGAATAACCAAACCTTAGGACAAGTACCTCCTGATGAGTTTATTCCGATCGCAGAGGAAACCGGGTTGATCATTCCTATTGGTCAATTTGTATTGCACCAGGCGCTATCTCAAGCATCAAAGTGGCAAAAGCAATACCAAGCAGACTTTCGCATGGCGGTTAACCTGTCGCCACGGCAGTTTCGAGATCCAGACCTGATATCTCAAGTCGAAAGAATTATTCAGGACCATCAAGTTGCCAGACATACACTTGAGTTTGAAATTACCGAGGGCGTTCTAATGAATAACCAGCAGTTCGTAAAAGATGCGCTAAGAGCCCTCAACCATCTTGATGTCCGAATATCGATGGATGACTTTGGAACCGGCTATTCCTCACTAAGCTATCTCAGGAACTATCCTTTTGACATGCTTAAAGTCGACCGTAGCTTCGTCAACGACTTAGTCGAAGACCAAGCCGACAAAGAACTAATTAATGCGGCGATTTCTATGGCTCACAGCTTAAACCTTAAGGTCGTCGCTGAAGGGGTCGAGAATCAGGAGCAATACAAGCTGCTCAAAGATCTAAACTGTGACTATGCACAAGGCTATCTGTTTGGTAGACCCATGGCGCCAGACATATTTGCCTGTCATTTAGAAAGTACGCTCGAAGACTAATCTAATAAGCTAAACCAAAGCATGTTAAAACAGAGCATTCAACAAATCAGGTAACTTCTTCACTAGCATAACTTCCATCCCTGCAATATCGTTTCTCGGTTTGTTTCCATAGGGAACAATCGCTCTTTTAAAGCCATGCTTCAGCGCTTCCTGAATTCGTTCCTGACCACTAGGGACTGGACGTATTTCTCCCGACAAACCGACCTCTCCAAAGATCACCATATCTTCAGAAAGTGACACCCCTTTCAAGCTAGAAACAATCGCTGCCAAAGTCGCTAAATCGGTACTCGTTTCCAGTGTCTTTACACCACCTACCAGATTCACAAATACATCCTGGTCGCCACAATGGATCCCACCATGTCGATGCATCACGGCCAGCAACATTGATAAACGGTTCTGATCCATACCCAAGGCGACTCGCTTAGGGTAGTTGCCTTGGCTCTCATCAACCAAAGCCTGTAATTCTACTAGCAACGGGCGCGTACCTTCCCAGAGTATCGTCACGACACTACCTGGCATTATCTCTTCGCCACGGCTTAGGAATATTGCACTCGGGTTCTTCACTTCAACCAAGCCTTTTTCGAGCATAGCAAAGACACCTAACTCATTCACTGCACCAAAACGATTTTTGATTCCTCGCAAAGTGCGATAACGAGTGTCACTGGAGCCTTCGAGCATTATCGAGCAGTCAATCATATGCTCCAAAACCTTAGGCCCGGCAATCGCTCCCTCTTTGGTCACATGACCAACCAGAAATAGCACCATGCCAGTCTGTTTGGCAAGACGGGTCAACCTGGCAGCACATTCTCTTACTTGCGAAACGCTACCTGGAGCCGACTCTATCGCTTCTGTGTGCATTACCTGAATACTGTCAACAACCAGCACTTTTGGCTTATGGACTTGAACCACTTCTTCTATTGATTCGATCCGGGTTTCAGAGAACATATTCAGCACATCAGCTTTGAGACCGAGGCGCTTTGCTCGCAGTGCAACCTGTTGTAAAGACTCTTCACCAGTAATATATAAGCCGTCCCTGCTTGAAGAAAGATGACACATCGTCTGGAGTAGCAAAGTACTTTTCCCGGCACCCGGATGACCTCCAACCAATATAGCAGAACCGGGAACTAAACCTCCCCCCAGCACCCGATCAAACTCACCTATACCGCTACTGAATCTGGGTTGATCTTCGAGGTCAATTGACCCCAAAGCCTTAATCTCGGACTTGGCGCCCGCATAACCCAACGAGGTACTGCTGCTCTTACTTTGCTTTGCTAGCTTTATTTCCTGAATAGTATTCCATTGGCCACAATCCGGACACTGGCCTTGCCATTTAGATAAATCTGACCCGCACTCAGTGCAGACGAATGCGGTTTTGCTCTTTGCCATGCTAAGCCTATTGCTATGAGATCTGATAATTATGCGTGCAAATAGATATGCTCGCTCTACAGGAGGAATATTATAGAGCTAATCGAGGAATTAAGTATATGAAGCCAGAAGGCCATCAATGATATATTGAGCAGTATGAAAGGAACTTTCTACTCTGCTGGAATAAAGTCATCTCGCTGGAAGTCACCTTCCAGAAGTTGCTCCCAGGTCGTTGTAAACGTTTCATCTGGGAAACTGGCTCCAACACGAGAATCATCACCATCATAATCAACACCGATCACCAGTGCACTAGGGTTTGACGTCAGGGTCACTCGCTCCAAACCCTGTCCTAATACCTTAAATATGCCATCAGTTGGATATTCGCCTATCGTGCCATTCAGCTTGCTAAAAGAGTCCATTGCATCAACTTCAACTGTTCCGCCAATCGAATCGGACTCCAAGACTCCTGAAAAACCAATCACATAGGTGCCTCGTGACAAATTCTCAACCTTTTCAGCATCAAAGTCAGTTAATGAAAACTCATTCAGTGAAGCATTCTGCTGTACGGACAAAGAAAAATCGCTATCGACAATGTTAAATGACTCAGTTTCGAGATCTTCTGAAATATTTGATAACTCAATTTCTCCATCTATAGTCGTGGTAATTTCGCCATCTTTAACTGCAAACTCATTGACACTTACATCTAAATGCCGACGATAGTACTGGCAGCGCTCTAGTTCCTGTTCACCTTCAAAAACATGATAAATTTCATCTCCGTCCAACGATGCTAAAGCACCAGCATCGACACCTAAACGCTCATTGATAATCAAGGTTGGCCTATTTTTGGCAACTTCATAAGATGCCCTTAGGGTAGATATTCGCTCACCCGTATCGCTATCGTAGCTGTGCTCATAAACTCGGACTATCGTGTCATCACCAAAGGGGAAAAATCTTACTTCATGGCCTGCTACATATAATGTGTCGTAATCAGGGCCTTCGTTTAGGATATTAAGCCTATCAACACAGTAATCAGTTGAAACCGGCATGAAGGTGTCATTTACCCCACCCATATCACTATATTCCATCGATAAAGCACCAGACACTTCTTGCCCTGTACTCAACTGACAATTGTCAAAGACCAGCTCTACTGTATCACCTTCGCTATAAGCCTGACCCGGCTCCCTAGAACTGTCCCAACTAATGGGGTCCTCAAATACATCTTTAACATAATTTCCGCATATCAAACTTAGATCTTCTGGAAAGTCTGATGCATCTAAATATCGATACAATGGCGAATCCAAGTAAGCTAAAAGAGTCGCTTGAAGCACTTTAAGAGATAAATCTTCGGACATGTCGACTTCGATATCGATGGTTTTGTTATCGATATTAGTTTCGGCATCACTTTGATATATGTCAGGATCCCCAACACTTTTGAAAAAGGCTATATTTTCTAAATTATCGCAAGCCACGATCATTGTAGCGCAGATACAAATTGAAATTGCCTTAGCAAAATAGAGAGAGAGATGCCTCATTACAGTTCCTTGGGAGACCTTAAGGGTTATCTATCGATTGTATTAAAAGAGTCGCACAGGTTAAATAAGAGCCTGCTGCAAATGTGACACGTGTGGGAATTACATGGCATTTTGTGCTAGAAAAAGAAAGGGTGCCACGTTGCACCCTTAATTCTATGCATTAGATAACGATCTTAAGCGTGATACTGAGCACTCAGTTCATGAACCGCATCAACAAAGTAGCCTGCATGTGCTGGATCAACAAATTGATGAATACCATGCCCCAGATTGAATACATGGCCTTCACCTGGACCATAAGATGCCAAAATTCTAGCCACCTCATCCCTAATACCTTTTTCTGAAGCATATAGCACCGACGGATCCATATTCCCCTGCAAAGCAACTTTATCACCTACCAAGGCACGCGCTTTACCGATATCCATCGTCCAGTCAAGACCAAGTGCATCAGCGCCGGTATCAGCCATAGAAGGCAACCATAAACCGCCTCCTTTGGTAAATAGAATCACGGGGACTTTTCGACCATCGTATTCCCGAATTAAGCCAGCTACAATTTTCTTCATATAAGCCAAAGAGAACTGTTGATATGCATGATCACTCAGGTTTCCACCCCAGGTATCGAAGATCTGAACCGCTTGCGCACCCGCTTTTATTTGAGCATTCAGATAATCAATCACAGACAAGGCAATTTTATCCAATAACTGATGCATAATTTCTGGCTGAGAATACATCATCGCTTTGATATGGCGAAAATCTTTAGAGCTTCCACCCTCAACCATATAAGTGGCTAAAGTCCAAGGACTCCCAGAGAAACCAATCAACGGAACACGTCCATTCAACTCTTTACGTATGGTGCTCACTGCATCCGTTACGTAAGTCAAGTCTTTAGAGGTATCAACTATAGGTAGTTTCTCGACATCCTCTGCTGTTCGAACAATCTTCTTGAAACGAGGCCCCTCACCCGTTTCGAAATAAAGACCCAAACCCATTGCGTCCGGAATCGTCAAGATATCAGAAAACAGAATTGCAGCGTCGAGCTTGTAGCGCTCAAGAGGCTGAATTGTGACCTCGCATGCTAGTTCTTTATTCTTACACAGACTCATAAAGTCACCGGCTTGCGCTCTGGTCGCTTTATACTCTGGCAGATAACGCCCAGCTTGACGCATCATCCATACAGGCGTCACATCAACCGGCTTACGCTCTAGCGCTCTCAGAAATCGATCATTCTTTAGCTCTGTCATTCACTGTCTCTTCAATATTAATAATCAAGAAATGTCTGGCAATGTTGTCCAGATACAAAAAAGGCACAGTATTATCAACCGTGCCTTGGATTTAGTCATTGATACTCATCACGTGCAGACTATATATCCAGGTAGTCCATGATGCCTTCAGCTGCCTGGCGGCCTTCCGCAATGGCGGTAACCACCAAGTCAGAACCACGAACCATATCACCACCGGCGAAAATCTTCGGGTTACTCGTCTGATAAGGGTACTCACCCTTCTCTGGCGCGACAACACCGCCCCAGCTATTAACATCTACCTTCACATCGGACAGCCATTCTGGTGGGCTAGGCTGGAAACCAAACGCAATCAATACTGCATCAGCAGGCAGGATTTCTTCACTACCTTCGATAACTTCCGGGCGACGACGACCATTTTCATCAGCGGCACCCAGCTGTGTTTTAACAACCTTCACACCTTCAACTTTATCATCACCTACAATCGCCACTGGTTGACGATTAAACATAAAGCCTACACCTTCTTCCTTGGCATTCTGAACTTCTTTGCGTGAGCCAGGCATATTCTCTTCGTCACGACGGTAAGCACAAACTACACTATCTGCCTGTTGACGAATAGAGGTTCGGTTACAGTCCATCGCAGTATCACCACCACCCAGAACAACCACCTTCTTACCTGCCATGTTAATGAAGTCAGCTTCATCTTTTTCAAAACCCAAACGACGATTAACGTTTGAGATCAAAAATGGCAATGCATCATGAACGCCTGGCAAGTCTTCACCTGGGAAGCCACCTTTCATGTACTTGTATGTTCCCATACCCATAAATACTGCGTCATAGTCATTTAACAAGTCATCAATACTGATATCTTTACCAATTTCGGTATTCAAGCGAAATTCAACGCCCATATCGGTGAAGATTTCTCGACGACGCGACATGACATCCTTTTCTAGCTTGAACTCTGGAATACCAAAGGTAAGCAAACCACCAATCTCAGGATTAAGATCAAAAACAACAGGCTTAACACCGTTACGAACCAGGATATCTGCACAAGCCAAACCGGCAGGGCCCGCGCCAATCACGGCAACCTTCTTGTCTGTTTTAACAACATTGGACATATCCGGGCGCCAACCCATAGCGAAAGCCGTATCAGTAATATACTTCTCCGCCGAGCCAATAGTCACCGCACCAAAACCTGCATTAAGAGTACAAGCACCTTCACACAATCGATCTTGAGGACAAACACGACCACACACTTCAGGCAAAGAGTTTGTCTGGTGACACAGTTCAGCCGCTTCAAGAATATTCCCTTCTGAAACCAGCTTTAGCCAGTTCGGGATATAGTTATGTACCGGGCACTTCCACTCACAGTAAGGGTTACCACACTCAAGACATCGATGAGCCTGTTCAGTCGCGTCATTCTGATCAAATGACTGATAGATCTCACCAAAATCTTCGGTACGACCTTCCATTGGAATTTTCTTTGGGTCAACTCGACCCACATCAACAAACTGAAAGTTGTTATTTAAACGCTTTGCCATATTCTAACCTCTAAACCTTATTCGCAATGAGAGTATTCGATAATTCGAAACACTACTCAGGGCGAGAACGCATGTTGTTAAGCAAGTTATCCAAGCTAGCCGCCTTCGGCTTAACTAACCAGAACTTAGCAATGAAGTCATCGAAGTGCTCAAGGATCTCTTGCCCCCACTTACTAGATGTCTCAGCAACATGCTCCTTAATAACGCCTCGCAAATGATTGCGATAAGGCTCCATTTGTTCAGTTGAAACTCTTTGAATTTCTACCAACTCATGATTGTATTTATCTACAAACGTATTTTCCTGGTCTAGCACATAGGCAAAACCACCTGTCATACCAGCACCAAAGTTATAACCTGTTTGACCTAGAACAGTAATCAAACCGCCAGTCATATATTCACAGCAGTGATCACCTGCGCCTTCAACAACCGCTGAAGCGCCAGAGTTTCGAACTCCAAAACGCTCACCAGCCGTACCCGCTGCAAACAACTTACCGCCAGTAGCGCCGTAAAGACAAGTATTACCAACAATGGATGTTTCCTGGGTTTTGAACTCACTACCTTGAGGGGGTCGAATGGTTAGTTTACCACCAGTCATACCTTTACCAACATAGTCGTTTGCATCGCCTTCAAGGTTCATATTCAAACCACCAGCATTCCAAACACCAAAGCTCTGACCAGCTGTACCCGTCAAATTCAAGTTGATTGGCGCACTCACCATACCTTGATTACCATGACGCTCTGCGATTTCGCCAGAGATTCGTGCACCAACCGAACGATCACAGTTAGTCACTTCGTAATCGAAGGTACCACCCGACTTGGATTCAATTGTTGGAACTAAGTCCTCAACCATTTTTTCGGCCAACAAGGCTTGGTCAAACGGAGCATTACGCTCTACCTTACAGGTATGCGGTTTATCTTCAGGTATTCCCTCAGTCGAAAGAATCGGCGATAGGTCAAGCTTGTTCTGCTTATCAGTAGTACCTGACAAAATGTCTAACAAATCTGTACGACCAACCAGCTCTTCCAAACTACGAACACCTAGCTTAGCCATCCACTCACGCGCTTCTTTCGCAACAAAGCGGAAGAAGTTCATTACCATTTCTACGGTACCGTTGAAGTACTCATCACGAAGTAATTCGTTCTGAGTCGCAACACCCGTCGCACAGTTGTTCAAATGACAAATTCTCAAATAACGACAACCCAAAGCAACCATAGGCGTGGTACCGAAACCAAAACTCTCGGCACCCAGTATCGCCGCTTTAACAACATCCAGACCTGTCTTTAAACCGCCATCGGTTTGCAGACGGACGCTGCCACGCAAGTCATTGCCGCGCAGAGTCTGGTGAGCCTCGCTCAAACCAAGCTCCCAAGGAGAACCCGCATATCGGATAGAGGTTAGCGGACTTGCAGCCGTGCCACCGTCATAACCGGAAACTGTAATCAAATCAGCATAAGCCTTGGCAACACCTGCGGCGATAGTACCAACACCCGGTTCAGATACCAGTTTCACAGAAACCAATGCCTTTGGATTAACTTGCTTCAAATCAAAGATTAGCTGCGCCAAGTCTTCGATAGAATAAATATCGTGATGCGGTGGCGGTGAAATCAAGGTCACACCTGGCACCGAATATCTTAATGTCGCAATCAGGTTATTTACCTTACCACCTGGTAACTGACCACCTTCACCGGGCTTCGCACCTTGGGCAACTTTGATCTGCAAGACATCAGCATTACGCAAGTAGTGTGGCGTTACACCAAATCGGCCTGATGCGATCTGCTTGATCTTGGAACGTTTTTCCGTACCAAATCTCGCTGCATCTTCACCACCCTCGCCAGAGTTAGAGCGGCCACCTAGACGGTTCATTGCAACAGCAAGTGCTTCATGTGCTTCAGGAGACAAAGCTCCCAAAGACATTGCTGCCGAGTCAAAACGAGGGAAGATATTCTCTACCGGCTCTACTTCGTCTAAAGGAATCTCTTTAGCAGAATCACTTAAAGCAAACAAATCCCTTAAGGATGACGCTGGACGTTCATTTACCAAGGTTGCGTACTTCTGGTAAACAGAGTAATCGCCCGACTCAACTGCTTGCTGAATTGTATTGACAACATCCGGGTTAAAGGCGTGATATTCCTGACCGTGAACAAACTTCAGTAAACCACCTGGCTGGATCGATTTACGCGCCTTGAAAGCTTCTTTAGCCAACAGTGCTTGCTCTGATTGCAGGTCTTCAAAATCAGCACCCTGAATTCTACTTGCGACACCTTTAAAGCATAGGTCAACAACATCGTCTGCAAGACCTACTGCTTCAAACAATTGAGCGCCACGGTAAGAAGCAATTGTAGAAATACCCATCTTCGATAAGATCTTCAACAAGCCCTTACCAATACCGCGACGATAATTATTTTTCGCCTCGATTGGGTCCATCAGCATCTCACCCGTACTGATCAGGTCACTCATAACCTGATAAGCCAAGTAAGGGAAGACTGCCGTAGCACCAAAACCAAACAACACCGCGAAGTGATGAGGGTCACGGGCAAAACCAGACTCCACAATAATATTCGAGTCGCAACGTAAGCCCTTCTCAACCAAGTGGTGATGCACTGCACCCGTTGCCATAAAGGCATTTAGTGGTAATAAGCCAGGTTCGATATCTTTATCCGACAAAACAAGCACAACCTTGCCTTGTCTAACAGCTTCTTCTGCTTGCTGGCACACATCAACAATTGCTTGCCTTAAGCCAGTCTCTTCTTTGTACTGAAGGCTAATCAAGGCATGTTCAAAACCATCTTTATCCGAGCTAAAGCAGCTAAACTTCGCAGGTGTCAGTACCGGCGTAGCCAAAATAATTCGCTTCGCATGCTCAGGCGTTTCTTCAAATACGTTCTGCTCTACACCCACACAGGTTTCCAGAGACATAACAATCGCTTCACGCAATGGATCAATCGGTGGGTTAGTCACCTGAGCAAACTTCTGTCTAAAGTAGTCTGAAACTGAACGAACACGAGTCGACAATACTGCCATTGGCGTATCATCACCCATCGAACCTACTGCTTCCTGGCCCGCCTCAGCTAATGGACGCAATACCTGATCTCGTTCCTCGAAAGTCACCTGGAACATCTTCATGTGCGTCTTTAGGGTATCAGCATCCATTGCTTGGAACGCTTCATGATCTTTGTCTAGCGTTGCCTCAATACGAACCGCGTTTTCTTTTAGCCACTTTTTATAAGGGTGAGCAGACTTAAGGCGGCTATCGATATCATCAGTATGTAGCACTTCACCCGTTTCAGTATCAACCGCTAGAATCTGTCCAGGACCAATTCGACCCTTAGCAACAACATCTTCCGGCTTATAGCCATAAGTTCCAATTTCGGATGCAACTGTAATGTAACCATTCTTAGTGATAACCCAACGACTTGGGCGCAAACCGTTTCTATCCAGTAAACAGACGGCGTAACGGCCGTCAGTTAGAACCAGACCAGCCGGTCCATCCCATGGTTCCATATGCATACTGTTATATTCATAGAAAGCACGTAGTTCGCTATCCATGGTGTCAACGTTCTGCCATGCAGGTGGAATCATCATACGAACGGCACGGAATAGGTCTACACCACCTGCCAGAAGTACCTCAAGCATATTATCCATACTGGAAGAATCTGAACCAGTACGATTCACCAAAGGAGATAATTCTCCCAGCTCAGGCAGTTCGTCTGTAGCAAACTTGCTTGTTCTCGCTGTAGACCAGTTTCTATTGCCTTCAATCGTATTAATTTCACCGTTGTGAGCAATACATCTAAATGGCTGGGCTAGTGGCCACTTTGGCATAGTATTAGTGGAGAAACGCTGATGAAAAACACAAATGCTTGTCTCAACATCTGGATTACCCAGATCCAAATAAAAATTCGGCAGGTCAACCGGCATCATCAGCCCTTTATAAGACACGACTTTTTCTGACAAACTACAAACGTAGAATTCTTCATCAGACGCCAAAGCCATTTCAGTCTTACGGCGCGCAACAAAAAGCTTAAGAGACAGTTCACGCTCACTAAGCCCGTCAGCCTGAACAAAGACCTGCTCAATCTGTGGCAAGCAATCCAGAGCCATACGACCCAAGCAATCGTTATTAGTCGGAACCAAGCGCCAACCAACAACGGTAAGACCTTGTGCTTCAAGCTCTGCACTCATCGTTGTTTTAGCTTGCTGCGCTTTCGTAGGGTCCTGTGAAAGGAAAACCATTCCTACGCCGTAAATCTCATTCAGATCGGCGCTAAACTGCTCCTTAACCACCTGCCTGAAGAACGTATCAGGTTTCTGAATCAACAACCCACAGCCATCGCCAGTTTTACCATCTGCTGCGATACCACCGCGGTGAGTCATACATGTAAGTGATTCTATCGCCGTCAATAGTAGATCGTGACTTGCCTGCCCTTCCATCTGGGCAATCAAACCAAATCCACAGTTATCTCTAAACTCTTCCGGGCGAAACAAACCTGCTGCCATAACATTCTCTCTACAAAATATCATTTAAAATCATACAGTTAGAACTAACAAAACTAACAAAACCATATGACTATGAAAATTGGGGTTGGACATTTTACACATCGTGCTTATTCAGTACAAACTTAAAGAAGGCGTATAAGCAGAAAAAACTCGTAGAAAAGCATAAACTATCCTTATATTTCAAATAGATAGCTTCAAAAAACTAATTTAGTTATTGCCTCGGATAAGACTTGAGAATTCCAGCATAACTCCTCAACCAAGGCTGTTGAGAAGTAATAATTTTAGGTGCCACCTTGAGCGCAGCATT
>NZ_LWGG01001340.1:0-1093 GCF_001635365.1 Oleiphilus sp. HI0128
GAGAGCCTTATGGTGCCGCAGATGGTTGGGATGAGCTATCAACAATTGGTGCAAGTTTTACCGGCTCAACATTAGCAGGTGAAGATCTGAAAGTTTCATATGCTCTAGAGTATGCTTCGCAAGATAATGAAACGAAAGATGCCAGTATGGATTATATGATGGCTGAGGTTGGCCTAACTGCGTCAGGAGTGACAGGCAAGCTTGGGTATTCGTCCTTAGGATCTGACGACGGCAATCAGTCGTTCGCGACACCTTTAGCAACTGTTCATAAGTTTGAAGGTTGGGCTGATGCATTTCTAGGTCAGTCCTTGTTTGGTGCGGGTGGCGGTAATGGTGTTGTAGACACTTATGCTTCAGTCTCAGGTAAGTTCGCTGGTGTAAAACTGGTGGGTGTTTACCATGATTTTGAGACCGATGAAGGCAGTGCTGACGCGGGTAGAGAGATAGATCTTTTGGCAGTCAAAAAGTTTAATAAAACCTATAGCGGAGGCCTGAAGTATGCTGATTACTCGGCACCTTCTGGCGGTACTGATAAGTCCGTAATGTGGGCGTGGGTTGGAATGAAGTTCTAAAGTCTGACACATAACTATAAGCCGTTAATAAGACTTCAGGGTCTTATTTTGCTAGCCTGGTGCCGTACCCGTCGCGGGTTGACAAGACTTTCCTCTTGTTAATTCAGGCTAGCTTTTTTCGGTTTTTTATGTGGGCTAGAGAGATACTCTAGCAAGGCTTCGAGCTTCATTGCTTCATGGAATAAACTTCCTTGTGCGTAGTCGCAGCCATGGCTTTTTAAGTGTGCAAGCTGTAAATCATTTTCAACGCCATCAGCAGTAACAGAAAGTTTCATCTGATGAGCCATACTAATAATTGCATTGCTAAAGTTAGTGTTTGCCTGATTTTCAGGGAGACCATTAAGGTAGCGTTGGTCTATTTTTAAGGCGTGAGCCGGAACTTGTTTCAAGTAGCTCATTGACGCATAGCCTGAACCAAAACGATCGATGATAATATGAACGCCCATATCTTTCAGTTCTTTTAGACGACCAATCACTTCGGGCTTTTGGTCAACGAAGCACTTTTCAACTACCTCGAAATG
>NZ_LWGG01001341.1:0-727 GCF_001635365.1 Oleiphilus sp. HI0128
GACAAGGTTGGCCTGAGCCATCGAATCCATCACTACCCTAAACAGCTTTCGGGTGGTGAACAACAACGTGTTGCTATCGCTCGAGCCTTCTCTTCTGAGCCAAAAATATTGTTTGCAGACGAGCCTACCGGCAATCTCGACAGTAATACAGGGCAACAAATTGTAGAACAGCTTTTTTCCTTGAACTCTCAGTTGGGAACAACCCTTGTACTCGTAACGCATGACGAACAACTAGCTAAGCGCTGCGCCCGAACCGTACGCATGAGCGATGGCCAGGTAAAGGAGCTAAATGCTTAAGATGAATACAAGCACGCAAGGCCTCAGTTTCCTCAAACTTATTCGTCTGTCCCAGTCTCTTCTCAGACGAGAAACCCGTTCGGGGCAGCTCACCTTAATCATCTTTTCTCTTATTCTAGCCGTCACCGTCGCTACCATTATCAGTGTATTCAGTGCGCGTATGGAAGCCGGCATGTTGGCAAAGTCTACCGAGCTGCTTGGCGCCGACCTGCGCATTCGCTCCAGTCAAGAAATCCCGGCCGGGTTCGAAGAACGTGCGCAACAAAGCGGTTTATCAACCAGTACCACCTTGGAGTTCCCAAGTGTTGTGGTGGTAGGGNATGAAATGTCTTTGGCCGCCGTTAAAGCCGTCGATGATCATTACCCTCTTAAAGGTAAGGTTATGACTAGCTTGAGTGCCTTCAAGCCCGGGGAGAAAAGCCCAACAGGA
>NZ_LWGG01001342.1:0-755 GCF_001635365.1 Oleiphilus sp. HI0128
CATCCTCAACCGTGCCTCGCTCCTCACTAATTGCTGCCGCCATGCTTTCTACGCCAACCGGGCCGCCAGCAAATGTTTCGAGTACCGCGAGTAGTAAGCGCCGATCCATTTGATCCAAGCCTTTTGCGTCAACGTTGAGCATACTTAGGGCTTTATCAGCATTGTTCTTATCCAAGACACCATTACCTTTAACCTCGGCGTAGTCTCTTACTCGCCTTAGCAATCGATTGGCTATCCGGGGCGTCCCTCTGGAACGACAGGCTATCTCATCGGCTCCACCCTGTTCAATCTCTAATCCGAGTAACTGGGCTGAACGACTAACAATGGAGCTCAAATCCTGGTTATTGTAGAACTCAAGACGCTGAACGATCCCAAATCGGTCTCTTAACGGAGAGGTGAGCAAACCTGCTCGCGTGGTTGCACCAACAAGCGTAAAGGGAGGTAAGTCGAGCTTGATAGACCTTGCAGCCGGACCTTCACCTATCATGATATCGAGCTGATAATCTTCCATTGCCGGATATAAGACTTCTTCAACTGAAGCATTCATTCGGTGAATTTCATCAATGAAAAGAACGTCTCCTGCTTCCAAGTTTGTCAGCAATGCAGCAAGATCACCGGCTTTTTCAAGAACAGGGCCAGAAGTAGACTTAATATTGCTCCCTAGCTCATTTGCAATAATATTCGCTAGCGTTGTTTTACCTAGTCCAGGCGGACCGAAAATAAGCACATGATCCAGCGCTTCTTGCCTTTTACTG
>NZ_LWGG01001343.1:0-1621 GCF_001635365.1 Oleiphilus sp. HI0128
CTTTTCATTGAAGAATAATCTTTTTGGAAAAGATTTTCTACACGATATTGTTGTGAAAGAGAAAAACAGAATTATGCTGGTACACTTATTGAAGGCCCTTAACAAGCAGTTTCTTTTCGCTATGAATAAGCTGATTCAACCGATATTTTTGCTGATGAATCGATTAACTTACCGTGGTAAGTTTATGTTGATCTCATCGGTTTTCGCGATCCCCTTGGCTCTGTTTGCTGTGCAGTTAGCATTTAATGCGCATCAGCAACTAGAACAAGCACAGCACACTCGCTCTGGCTTTAACTATCTTCGCCAATCAACAGAACTTATCGAAGACTTGGAAACGATACGAGATATAACTGTTGTTGTCTCTTGGAAGAGTGACTCCTTCTTGGTTTCAAAGCTTGATGCTGTTAAGAAGCGGGCTTATGGTCGTATTCTGGATCTAAGCGAAAAATTAAGTTCTAACGCTAGTAGCAAGTACTTACTAAGTCTTAAGGAAAAGTTTGAAAAGGACGGTTTTATTCGCGGAAATGAGGCAGGAAGGGTCGATAAGATTTATGAAGAGGCACATATTATGGTCGGTCAGGCGTATAGCTGGAGAAGGCAAGTTTCTTATCTGTATGCCTCCAGTAGTCAAAGCGATATTTTGTCCTTCGTAAACCTACTTAATGAGGGTGAGGAATATACCTATGCCTTAGGTTTGGTCAGAATGTTTGGAAGTTTGTATTTAGGGCAGGCGTTTGTGGCGTCACATGGTGCTGACGCGATGGAGGCTGCTTACCAAAACCTGTCTAAGTTAATTGATGATGTGGATGTGAAGGAACAAGCCTATGCCGGTATATTTAGAGATAACCCTTCCGTAGACTTATTAGGTGTTAAATCAGCTTTAGTTCAGACTAAAGACCTGCTTTCACAGTATTTGATAGAGTCCTTCTCTCCTAAAGGTGACCCGCAAGAGTTCTACGCGAAGTTAAGCGACTTGTATCAATTAGTATACGCGCATAATCAGCTTGTTTTATCGGTGACTGACCGTGTATTGGCGAAAAATTACCAGCAGAGCATTGAGCGCTTATCCTTGTTCTATATCAGCGTCGCTTTCTTCTCCTTGGTTTTGCTCTACTTGTCAGTCGGTTTATATAAGTCTGTTAGCTCTGCTATAGGTGAATTAACTGGCGCTGCAGATCGTGTAGCTATGGGAAATTATGATCAAGCGATTGAGATTGGAACGCATGATGAATTACTGACAGTTGCTCGGGCCATGGAGCATATGCGTCTAAGCATTAAGGAGCGTGAAGAACGCTTGGAACTAATGAGCCAGATTGATGGTTTGACTCAACTTTATAACCGGCCATTCTTTGATCAAGCAATGGATATATCCTTGGCTAATAGTCGCCGAAACATGACGCCGCTTACCTTGGTTATGATGGATATCGATCATTTTAAAAAGGTAAATGATACCTATGGCCACCAGGCGGGTGATGAGTGTTTAAAACTGATTGCTCGCTTAATGAAGAAACAGTATCAGCGACAAACAGATATAGTGGCTCGTTATGGTGGTGAAGAATTCATTGCGATTCTCTACGGTCAGACTCAAGAGGAGGCCCTATTGCAAACCGAGAAACTTCGA
>NZ_LWGG01001344.1:0-735 GCF_001635365.1 Oleiphilus sp. HI0128
TTAATAAAGATGCCCTCTATCCCGGAATGCGTTTCGCCTACTTGCATCGAGACTGGCAGGATTATGATCGACTAAAATTCGAGATCTACTCTGAAGCACCAGAGACGCTAAATGCCGTGCTGCGAATTCATGATATGAAACACCAGAATCAATATCATGATCGCTTCAAGACTAGAGTACGTATTGCTCAAGGTCTGAATCAATACAGTATTCCCTTAGATAAGGTTCGTGATGGCTTACAGACCAGAAAAATGGAAATGGGACAGGTTGTAGATCTGATGCTTTATATGTATAAGCCGAAGCAGGAGTTGACGGTTTACATTGATAATATTCGTTTAGAATCTGATTAATTCCTTACCCAAACTCTAGCGCAAGAAAATCAGAGAAGCCATACGACCCGAGACTTGGCCATCACGGCGAAAAGAATAGAAGTGTTGGTTTTCAAGAAAGGTGCAATGCGTGCCGCCATAAATCGCGCTGACTCCAATGGCTTTTAGCTCAATCCGGGCAAGTAGGTATAAATCTGCCAACCATTTTCCTGGTTCCTTTCCCGGGATAAAGGCTTGAGCGGCTTCGGGGTCTTTGTTACAAAATGCTGTATAGACATCGTCGCCAACTTCAAATGCCTTTTGGCTGATTGCCGGGCCAAGCCAGGCAATTACTTCATTGGGTGAGTCAAAGCTTTCTACAGTCTTAGTTAGGATGCCAGAAGCTAAGCCTCGCCAACCCGCATGT
>NZ_LWGG01001345.1:0-1207 GCF_001635365.1 Oleiphilus sp. HI0128
ACTAGTCTTACCCAGTCCATTGGCCCTGGGTAACACGATCGTTACCGCCATAATCTTTACTTGTCTCGACCTGCTGATAACCCGCTTTTTTCAGTACTGACCTAACAAGCTCTGCCTGGTCATAGCCATGTTCAAAAAGTAGCCAGCCACCTGCTTCGAGAAACTCACGCGCATCATGCGTAATCTTTTTGATATCGGCCATCCCCTGATCTTCAGCAATCAGAGCAGAAGCAGGCTCAAATCGAACATCCCCTTCACGCAGGTGCTTATCTTTGGCATCGATATAGGGAGGATTACTAACAATCAGAGAAAAACGCTGCTCCCGGAATGCGGAAAACCAATCGCTGCAGAAGAACTCAACATGAGGAAGGCTATTCAAGTTTGCGTTTTGCCTTGCTAGCTCAATGACCTTTGGAAAACGGTCAACACCATTGACCTGCCATGCTGGGCGCTCACTAGCTAATGCCAAGGCTATCGCCCCCGTGCCCGTTCCGAGATCAAGTACTGAAATGGCGGACTTATCCAACGGCAAATTCAAAGCCCTTTCAACAAGCACTTCGGTATCAGGCCTTGGAATGAGAGTATGCTCATTAACCTTTAAATTTAGAGTCCAAAAATCTCGCTGACCAATTAGGTGGGCAATAGGACGCCCTTTTTGGCGTTGTGAAACAAGAGAAAGAAAGTGCTCGGTTTGGTCTTGATCCAGACTTTTATCAGGCCAGGTCCGTAAATAAGCACGCTCGCAATCGAGCACGTGACATAAGAGCAGCTCAACATCCAAAGATGCCGAACTGCTTGTCAATTCGAGGGATTTTGCCATCGCCTCTGAAATAGTCAGTTGATGGCTCATATCAAACTCCAATAAGCTATATCTACTTATTACTCACCCATAGAAGTGAGTAATTCAGCCTGATGCTCTTGCAATAAAGGCTGTAACACCTGGTCCAAATCACCTTCCATAACTTCAGCTAGCTTATAGAGCGTCAAATTAATTCGATGATCAGTCATGCGACCTTGAGGAAAGTTATAGGTTCTGATTCGCTCAGAACGGTCACCACTACCTACGAGACTTTTTCGTTGATCTGATTGTTCTTGAGCATGCGCTTCCTGTTCAGCCGTCAGTAGCCTCGATTGCAACAAAGATAGAGCGCGAGCCTTATTCTTATGCTGTGATCGTTCGTCCTGACACTCAACTACCACACCTGTT
>NZ_LWGG01001346.1:0-761 GCF_001635365.1 Oleiphilus sp. HI0128
GCAAACCTGTTTCCGGTCATGTTTGTGATAATAATCTTCACCTTATTATTGCTTTTACGTTCGTTCACCGGTACCGCCGTAACCTTGGTTGTCATAATAATGTCTATCGTCAGCGCAATGGGAATGTTCGGTTGGCTAGGATGGACGCTTACCGGTCCAAGCACCTCAGCGCCCACGGTAATCATGACAATGGCCGTTGCCGATTGCGTTCATATTCTAGTGACCTTTCTATTTAACATGCGGCACGGAATGCTTAAAGCCGAAGCAATGCAAGAAGCCATACGTATCAATTTCCAGCCGGTTTTCATCACCAGCATCACAACAGTTGTTGGCTTTATGACACTTAACTTTAGTGAAGTTCCACCCTTCAGAGATTTAGGTAATACTGTAGCTATGGGCGTCGTTGCAGCATTCTTTCTATCAGTATTTTTACTTCCAGCACTGGTTATGGTGCTACCGGTAAAAGAGAAGAAGCAAGCAGATAAAGCACACAAAGGCCTTGATGCAATCGCTAATTTCGTCATTAACAAACGCAGACAAATTTTGATCGGTACCGGCTTGGTAACAATCGCCATTTTCTCTGCTATACCATTAAATATGATAAATGACGACTTTGTCGGTTACTTCAAGCAAAGTGTAGAATTTAGAAAAGACACCGACTTTACCGCTGAAAACCTTTCTGGCATTTATACAATTGAATACTCACTAGTTGCCGGAGAATCCGGTGAGATAAGCAACCCGAAATTCTTACAACAGGTCGA
>NZ_LWGG01001347.1:0-933 GCF_001635365.1 Oleiphilus sp. HI0128
AGTTAATAGGCAGCAGTTGTCTCCTTGCTATAGGGAGACGGGAGCAGTAGTTGTTTGTAGTCGAGAGCAGCTTGAGAAAGGTACTAGGATTGGTGGTTCTGTAGGTATTTACGAGATTCCTCATGAGTATAGCTTTGATGTTGATGCCTACTCAGATTTTTACTTATGCGAAGCGATGCTAACAAGAAAGAAAATTGTGATTAGTGTTGTTGGTTACGCAGAGGTAGGACTGGGCCATGCTTTTAGAGCAATAATGTTAGCTCATGAGCTGGTTCAGTATGAAGTAGTTTTTGTGTGCGAACAAAAGTCTGATTTAGCTATCCAGTATATTCGTGAATACAATTATACAGTTGTCGTTAGTGATAACGATAAGTTGGCAGAAACAATAATTTCTATTAATCCCGATTTAGTTATCAACGATATTCTAGATACAACTCTAGAGTATATGAACTGCTTGTCTAGATTTGGCGGTAAAGTTGTAAATTTTGAAGACTTAGGCGAGGGAGCCAACTCTGCTGATCTAGTTGTAAATGCGCTATACCCGCATCAGTCATCGGATGAAAAGGTACTAGTTGGAGCCAAATATTTTTGTTTGCGCGATGAGTTTTTGTTTCTCGATGCTCAATCCTCCAGGCTTAGTTCTGGTCAGGTTAATAAAATACTGATTACGTTTGGTGGTGTTGATGAAGGAAATGTTACGAAGAGGGCCCTTGAAGAGCTGGCAAGCTTATGTATCTCAAACAATATTGATATCGATGTGATAACAGGTCCCGGTTATGAGCACTTTGATTCGTTAGAAAAAGTCATTGAAAAGAATGAACGATTGAGATGCAATATTGTTAAGGAAACTAAGAGAATTTCTGAATACATGGTCGATGCAGATTTAGCTATAACTTCAGCTGGACGAACGGTGTTAGAGCTAACGGCTCTCTA
>NZ_LWGG01001348.1:0-998 GCF_001635365.1 Oleiphilus sp. HI0128
CAATCATGGACGCCAAGGCCTACCTAAGTGAACAAAGCTTTGACCTTTGTCTCACCGATATGAATTTGCCTGATGGCAACGGCATTGATCTCGTGTCGTTCATACAAAAAAATCATCCCGATATGCCCGTTGCCATGATTACCGCGTACGGCAACGTCGAAACAGCCATCAGTGCCCTTAAGGCTGGTGCTTTTGATTTTATTTCAAAGCCTGTTGACCTTAATCAGCTACGAGGGCTGGTGACCAGCGCATTAGAGTTATCAAAACGTAAGGCAAACGAAAGTCCCTCTAGCACTCAACCCGAGCACATAAAAGGCAAAACAAAAGCCATTCAGAAGCTCAACAAACAGATCGATAAACTGGCACGTAGCCAAGCTCCAATTTATATTTCTGGTGAGTCAGGTAGCGGTAAAGAGCTGGTCGCTAAAATGATTCATCAAAACAGCCCTCGCGCTAGTACCGGCCGCTTTGTCCCGGTCAACTGTGGGGCTATTCCTAGTGAGCTGGTAGAGAGTGAATTCTTTGGCCACAAAAAAGGTAGCTTTAGTGGAGCAATCGAAGATAAATCCGGGCTATTTCGGGCAGCTGACGGCGGCACTCTATTTTTAGATGAAGTCGCCGACCTACCTCTTGAAATGCAGGTGAAGCTCTTACGTGCAATTCAGGAAAAGCGAATCCGGCCTGTTGGTGAACAGGAAGAGGTTCAAGTTAACGTCCGAATTCTTAGCGCCACCCATAAAGACCTGGCCAAACTCGTTGAAGATGGCAGCTTCAGGCAAGATTTGTTTTATCGAATTAATGTCATCAAACTCGATGTACCCTCGCTCAGGGAACGCAAAGAAGACGTTTCCTTACTCGCAGACTATTTCCTGGAAAAGATAGCCCGGGACTGTGGCGTCACAGACGCAAAGCTCTCCAATGCAGCACTTGAGAGCCTGTCAGAGTATAGCTTTCCAGGAAATGTACGAGAACTGGAAAATATCATCGAAAGAGCATTC
>NZ_LWGG01001349.1:0-952 GCF_001635365.1 Oleiphilus sp. HI0128
TAAGGGGTCTACAACAGCATGAGTTTTTTCGATTACTTTAAAAGCAGCAAAAAGAACACTGCATCAATCGCTAAAGAACGTTTACAAATCATCGTCGCACATGAACGAGGTAAACGTGAACAACCTGATTATTTACCTCAGCTCCAACAAGAGATTCTCGAGGTGATAAGAAAATATGTACCTGTCGATCAAGAACAAGTTCAGGTACAGCTAGATAAAAACGATGATTGCTCAATTCTGGAACTAAACGTTACACTTCCAGAAGATTAAGACCAAGACCTCTTCGGAGGTCTTTTTTTTAAGTTACTACTGTAGAATTTAAGTAAAGGAATGACCCCATAGCATGAACACTGGCAACACCACTTCAGGAAAGCTAAATAAACTCTACGCTCGCGACATTATGACTCCACACGTCAAATCTGTCCCACAATCCTGGACCATGCAGCAATTTTCTGCCTTCTTATCTGATAACAATATCTCTGGCAGCCCCGTTGCTAATCAAGAAGGGCAGCTTATTGGCATTGCTACACTTAAAGATATTGCCGACTTCCACTTAAATTCTGTTGATAGCTCTTATGAGGAACAGCTCAGCGAAGAAGAGAAGCTCGAAGCAAGACGCTTACGTATGATGATTTTTGAAGGCATGGCCAAACTTCCAGTAGAAGTAGGCGATATTATGACCCCAATAATTTTCTCCGTCGACGAGGAAACAGCCATTGTCGACGTCGCTAAACTAATGATGGAGGAGCATTTACACCGCGTTTTTGTCAAAAAAGGTGAAGACCTGAGCGGTATCATTACTACTTATGATCTACTCAAAGTCATCGTCGATGAAGCTGCTAGCTAAATACGCTTAGCTCTAATTGATGGCATCACACTTGATGGCACAATCTGGTCAGTTAACTATCAACCCTAAGTTGCATAAGTCAGAGGTTTTTGTATGGTAAAAAGT
>NZ_LWGG01001350.1:0-18205 GCF_001635365.1 Oleiphilus sp. HI0128
AAATTAATATCAGTACTTTGATTAGTAAACAGCGCTAATGCAAACTCACCGTTAGCGTCACTCAAAGCATGGGTCGCAGGCGACTTGCCCTGACTTTCCAAATAAAAACCGGTGTCACTGTTTCCGTTTTGCTGATACGCGATATGGCTAATTGTCACGCGCGTAGCGGCAACTGGTGAGCCGTTTTTGTCGCTAATGGTTCCACTCAAAACAGCCATTGGCAAGATCACATCTTGAACCGTAGCAGACTCAACAACAATATTTTCTTCAGCAAACAACACCGTTGCAAAATCAGGTAAGGGATAGGTGGGTCTTGAATCTTCGCCGCGACCAAAGGGGTTTAAATGAGGCTTAATTTTGTACGTGCCTGCCTCTACCTGAAATTGATAAGTACCATTTTCGTCTGTATAAACAGCGCCGCCAACTTGGGCGTCATTTTCCTGGAGGTGCAAGCTGAGTTTTGTATTGTCTATAGGTCGACCCTGCGTATCCTGCAAGACACCTGAAAGGGATACACCTTCGACTAAAGTGAAGTTTTGACGTGTATCTTCACTGATACTGAAATCCTGGATAGTTGTCACAGCTAGGTCGTTACGTGCTCCCGGAGGCGTAAGCATAATGTCGACTGGCTGATCAGTGAAAATCGCGAATTCAAAGTCGCCATTATCGTCAGATATCGCATTGCTTAAGGAGTCTGTCGCATAGTTTTCAAGATAGTAGTCCTGAGTCGTCGTAGAGAATTGATGTTGAATTGATAGCGCAACGCCAGGCACTACGTTGCCGAAGGTATCTACAGTCTTACCGGAAAGCAAAGCTAGGGGCAGCGTAATATCGAGAGAAGTATTCGCGCTAACCTGAATATTCTGCGGCTCATGAAAAATTGCCGCGTAATCGGGTACTGGATAAGCAGGAACTGCCGAAACGCTAGCTGAGTTAAACACATCTACCAAAGGTCTTAACTTATAGTTGCCCGGCGATACTGCAAACTCAAAATGGCCCTGCGTATCAGTGAGTACTTTATTGCCCACCTGGTTACCAGTGCTCTGCTGATGCAAGCTTACTTGAACCTTATCGATCACGCGCCCCTGACTATCTTTTAGGTAACCAGATAAGGTCAGTGCGTCACCTATCAATGTAATCAAGTGAACGACGTCGCGACCAGCAATACTTATTTCCTGCAGGGTAGGGTTGCTGAGGCCACTTTCTGATGGCGGAGTAACACCAATGAAATAATCGCCAGCACTCATATTTTCAAATAAGTACGCACCGTCCGACGATGTAGCCACAGAACTCAGATATTGTTTTTGACTATTATAGATTGCTACTTCCGCGCCTCCAACGGGGCTTCCCTCACCATTAACAACACCGCTTAAGCTAATACCAACTAACTCCGGTGGCGGTGGTGAAATAATCTCGGGGACATCACATGCATCGCCAATACCATTAGCGTCACGATCACTCTGATCTGCATTGGGTATTAGTGGACAATTGTCATTTTCGTCAAGTATTCCATCGTTATCGAAGTCATTTTCGATAACGGAAGGCGCATCACAGGCATCACCTATCCCGTCGCTATCACTATCACTTTGATCCGGGTTAGGTGTTAATGGGCAGTTATCGACTCCGTCAAGCACGCCGTCATCGTCATAATCATCGTCTGAGATAAGCGGAACATCACAAGCATCACCTATACCATTATTGTCACGGTCAGCCTGATCACTATTCGGAATCAAAGGGCAGTTATCGCTTTCATCTGGAATACCATCCCTGTCGTAATCAACTAGGGCCGGTGTATCGCATACATCACCAATGCCATCATTATCACTATCAAGCTGGTTAGTGTTTGGAATTAACGGACAATTATCAACATCATTCAGTATGCCGTCGTTATCATAATCATCGTCAGATACTAAGGGGGCGTCACAAGCATCGCCAATACCGTTATTGTCGCTATCAGCTTGATCAGCATTTGGAACCAAAGGACAGTTATCGTTATCGTCAAGTACGCCATCATTATCGAAGTCATTGTCATTATTATTCGGCGCATCGCAGGCGTCACCCAAACCATCGTTGTCGCTATCAGCTTGATCAGCGTTCGGCGTGGTCGGGCAATTATCAACATCATTCAGTATTCCATCGTTGTCGAAGTCATTGTCGACCAATACAGGCGGGTCACAAGCATCCCCGGCACCGTCATTATCACTGTCGATTTGGTCTGGGTTTGGCGTAAACAGGCAGTTATCCACATCATTACTTACACCGTCATTATCAAAGTCATTATCGAAATGAAGCGTTGTAAAGCTAACAATCTCACTACTAGTTTTCTCACCAAGGATATTAAATGCATCAACCTGCAAGTAATGCATGGTATTAGCTTCGAGATTCAAAAGCTCCAGGCTGTGATTGCTGAGGCTACGATTATCTGAACGAAGTTTAGTTAAATCACTGTCGGCCTCACCATAGCGGACATTGCCAGTAGATGGTTGGACGGTACTCCAGCTGACCGTAGCACTATGCTCGCTGATATTACTTACAACGGGCTGCAAGCTAAATACCGCGTCTGGAATCGTTCCTGGTGCGATAGTTTCAAAATATCCTAACGGGCATTGAGCACTATTACCCGCCACATCAGTTAAAGTGATTTGTTGTTCGTACTCCGTTTCGGGAGTCAAGCCTGTAAGTAGCAGAGAATCTTGTGTAGATAAATTGATTGTGCCACTTTCTAACCAGTCAGCCGCGCCAACGGGGCGGTAATTAAGCAATGCGGTAGTCAGCTCACTTGAAGACCAAGTAAGTTGTGCCGAATCGACATAGCCCGTTGCGGAGGGTTCACCGACACATTCTGGGGCTTCTGTATCTGGTACAGCTGCCGTTGAGCCTCTTAGCGGCGCACTAACTGTATCGCCTGTGATATCCGAAGAATAAACATTACAAGAATAAGTCGTATTAGCAGCTAAGCCCGTTAAGGTTAACAAATGGTGCTTGACTCTCTGCGGATCGCTTATTTCATAAGTGACTTTTTCAAGCGGTGGCGTTGGAGGAGGGCTTGGCAGCTCAGTCTCACCATCGAAAGCTATATTAAGTAGAAGGTTTGGTGAACCATTTAAGCGACTGATCAAACCTGTTGAAGCATATCCAGTCATACTCGAAGCTACTTCAGCCGGCGAAGCATCTGGGTGAGCCTGCAAATAGAGTGCTATCGCTCCGGCAACATGTGGTGTTGCCATTGAGGTACCACTAATAGTATTGGTACCGCCATTGCTCCAAGTCGACGTAATATCTGAGCCTGGCGCGAATATATCAATACATGCTCCCCAATTTGAGAAGCTTGAGCGGCTATCATATCGAGTTGACGACGCAACTGTGATCGCAGCAGGTACTTTATTTGGCGACCCGGAACAAGCATTTATATTTGAATTACCCGCCGCTACAGCAAAAGTAATTCCAGCATCAATCGCCCGGTTTACTGCAGCATCTAGTGCCGCTGAATTTCCGCCACCAAGACTCATGTTTGCTACAGCAGGAAATTTAGCATTTGCTGCTACCCAATCAATACCTGCAATTACGCCCGAAGCTGTTCCTGAACCATTACAATCAAGTACTCTAATCGCTGTCATATTTACATTTTTTGCAACACCCCAAGTGTTGCCACCAACGGTTCCAGCAACGTGAGTACCATGGCCATTACAGTCAGAAGCGTCTGCGTCATTATCAATGAAATCCCAACCACTTGTAGCTCGACCTGCATAATCACTATGCGAAGTAAGTATACCCGTGTCGATGATATAGGCATTTACACCACTACCATCTAGCTCATAGCTATAGGTGGTATCAAGCGGCAAAGCAGTTTGATCGATTCGGTCAAGGCCCCATGTCGCACTGTTTTGCGTTACGCTAGCACTCATTACCTGATCTTGCTCTATCAAAAGTACGCGAGGGTCGTTGCGAAGATTCTGTAATTCTTCAGCTTTCATTTTTAGCACAAAACCAGGAACTGAACTGGAGTATTGGCGCACCGCCTTCGCTTTGACTTTGTTAGATATATCAGTAGCCAATGCCTGAACTGATGCCTTACGCTGCTCAGGAGATTGGTTTTTAGAGAGCCCGAAAAACTGCGGGCTGATCGGTGAAGGGGAGTATATGCTGCGATTTCTGCTTGAGCTCTGCGTTGCGTTTTCGGGCTCTTTTAGTAAAACGATGTATTGTTCTTCAATTGACCGGGTTGGCGCAGCAGCAAAGTAGGGTGCAATTTGCGAAGAGCTGGAGAATGTTGTTGCTTGCTCAAACTCGCTAACAGCTTGCTCAGCCTCACAGACTAACCGGCTATCAGCATCAAGATTTGTTTTCCAGCTAACAGTCAGCGAATCAGTACTGGCATTTTCTATGACTGGCTCTGCTACAATTTCTAGTGTAACGGGCGCAACACCGGGTAATAAGGTTTTAAATGAAAGCACATTACTGGTAACGGTATTATCAGAAAGATCTGAAGACTCGACCCTAAAGTAATATCGGGTGTCGGCAGCAAGGTTGAAAACAGGAACGCTGTGTTCAGTAGAAAATCCATTTAGAGTAAAAGTCTGATCTAGGGACTCTTCGCTTAGCCCCAGACGAACCGTACGAGATGAAGACTCGGTAGTTGACCAAAGTATGTCTGCGCTGCTAACTGTAATATTTTCAACAATAGGCCCTGCGATAATTTGAGGTGCTGTCGTGTCAGGCAAAGCTAAAGTAGTAAATTCAACAGGCGCGGAAATGCTCGGCCCGTTCCCGGCTGCATCAGTGGAAGACGCCCTTAAGACATAAGTAGTATTAGCATCTAGACCACTTAAATACATTTCATGCGAACGAACCAAGGACTCGCTTTGAAGCGTATTAGTGCTATTCCCGTCCGTATAGGAAACACCACTATCTGCTGCTTCGTTAGTCGTCCAGCGAACGATTGCGGTCGTTTGGCTTATGTCACTTACGATGGGTCCAGTTATTTCAGGTGCAGAAATATCAAGTTCAAATAGTGTGGTTACCGTTTGTGGTGAGCTTAATACAGGCCCATTTCCAGCAATATCGGAGATAGCAACAACAACTGAATACTGCGTACGCGGTGTAAGGCTAGGTACAACAAGTTGGTGACAAGTAGCGGCACTATCAAGGGGAAAATCGCTGCTGTCTTCCGTGCCGACGGTGACGACAGTAACAAGAGCTGTTACCGGCTCATCAGCGCAAAATGATACGGTAAATTTGTCATAGTCTATTGAGCTAATAGTTGGTCCGGTGACAAAAAATGGTAAATCGGAATCGGGTAAGGGGGATGTTCTAAAGTTAGCTGGCACTTGCTCAGAACTTAAGCCATTATCATCAATTGAAAATACAAGCGTCTCGTAGGCAGTATCAGCTGATAAGCCGCTTAATACTACAGAATGATTAGTCGTTAGATCTTGGCGGGAAAATGTATCACCTCCGCTAATTACGACCGTGCTATCGGATTCCTTATCCGTCACCCACTCTACGACTGCAGATACGTCACTTATGTTTTTTACGAATGGACCCGAAATAATTTTCGGCGGTATTAGCTCGGTTGTTGGGTTTGACTCCGTTGTAAAACTTATCGTCTCACTAATACTTTGCTCACCTTCAGAATTGAAAGCATCTACCTGAAGAAAGTAAGTTGTTTCTGCTTGCAAGTTATTAAGCGCGATAGCGTGAGCGGCGGTAAAGTTGAAATCGGATTCAAGCTGGTTCATTTCGTCAGACGTGAGGCCATAACGAACTTGACCTGTTGATGCCTTTTCTGTTGACCAGTTGACGATTGCGCTAGACGCGCTAACATCACTAACGAAAGGCTGAATTGTAAATAAGGGGGCAGGGAGCTCAGGTGCACTAGCTTCAGTTCCAGAGTTAAACTCCGCTATAGCGCAATCAGCACTATTACCTACAGCATCAGTCAAACTTATTTGATACTCATAATTGGTGTCAGGTAATAGCCCGTTCAGTAATTCTAGTCCCGTCTCTCTTAATTCTGAATTCGCCTGCTGACTCCAAGTACTTGCTCCTTTTTCCCTGTAGTTAAGGCTTATTACTGCTAGCTCACTGCTTTCCCAAGTGACTTCGGCAAAATTAACAAATGCTTGGGCTGTAGGTGGTGTTATACAGTTTGGCGGGGTTGAATCTACAAATTCTGTACTTAAAGCACCAATCACTTTGCTAGCAATAAAACCTTCTATGTCCGTCGAATAAACCACACAGCGATATGCAGTATTAAACTCTAATCCAATTAGAGTAAGAAGATGGTTTTTGCTTAATTCTGTTTTATTTACCTCGCTAATCCCGTTCACCGATTCGCAAATTAGACGGCTATCTGAGTATCGATTCGTTTTCCAACTTAAAGTGATGCTGTTACCCGTCAAACGCTCAATAACAGGCTGTGAAATAATTTCAAAACCATTAGAGACACTTTGCGATTGGGTCGTAAAAGAAGAAACGTTGCTATGAACTTGATTTCCGCTTAGGTCGCTTGATTCGACTGAGAAGTAATAAGTACTCGCAGGTAAGAGATTAGTGACGCTCAATTGGTGCTTTGCAGAAAAGCCGGGAGATGATTCGACACGGCTTAGGTTATCAGGCTCTGTGCCAATGGACACAACAGAAGATGATGATTCATCGGTACGCCAGCTAATCATCGCGTTAGTGTTTGATACATCTTCAACTAAAGCACGCCCAATAATTAATGGCGGTTCAGTATCGGAAGTAGAAGCTGTCTGGAACTGGATCTCCCGAGTTTGTGTTGCTCTATTGCCAGCGGCATCATTTGAGGCAACGGTTAAATTATATAGCGTATTAGCACTTAGCCCTGTAATCTGAACTGAATGATCGCTTACAAGCTCAGTGTTATTCTGAACCCGGTAACTAATACCATCGTTAAATGAAACTGCACTGCTAGCCGCTTCGTTTGTCGTCCATTTCACTACAGCTACTGTATCTGAAATATCAGTAACCGTTGGCCCGGCGACGATTAGAGGAGGGTTCAAGTCTGCCGCTGCTAGCGTTTTAACTCTACTAATATGGCTCTGAGTTGGGCCATTACCGCTAATATCAGTAACTTCTACTGACACCGCATAGGTCTGATTCGAGTTTAGATCACCTACAGTCAAGTTATGGCAGCGAGAGAAGTCATTAAGTAAATACTCAGCTCCGTCAACGATAAACTTTCCTTGCACTGGCTCATTAGCACAAAAAGCCACCGTAAACTGGGTTTCTCCGATAGACGTCGCTGCTAAAGGTTGGACAAACTGTGGCGCTAATGAGTCAGCACTAATACTTTGAGTGGTAAAGCTTAGAACTTGCGTTTCAGAACTATTGTTTTGTGCGTCTCGTGTCGAAATATTTACGTCATAATCGGTGTTTGAATCCAGGTTATTAATAACAACGCTATGTTCTGTTAGAAAACGGTTATTTTTAAAAACCGCTCCACCAACCACTTGAACTGTACTTCTAGCCGGTTCATCGGTCTGCCATTCTATTACCACAGATTGGTTGCTAATATTTTTAACATAAGGCCCGGCAATAGTTTTCGGTATTATGCTATCAAGTAGAACTAGCTCCTGGTCGAGACTAAGCGCGTTGTTAAGGGCAAGATCAGATCTTACAAAGGTCGCAAAGCCACTTTCGATTGTTGGAGTATAGGTAAGGTCATACAAGCAGTCAGTGCTGTCTGGGTAAAAACCGGATTCAATACAGGTATCACTAGGGAACAGCAACATAACATAGTTGCCTTCAGCATCTGTACTAGCACTACCACTGGCATGATCCAAACTACGTGTCGATAACTGAAGTAGGGGGCCTTGCTCAGGACCGTGCCAGACCGTGCTGGTTTCGATTGATACATTGGGGATAGGGGCTTTATTAGTATCAAGTACCTTGCCAGACAGGACAAGAAAATCGAACTGTAAATCACGTATTGTATCTACATAAACTTCAAAATCTTCGGATGAGATAGCTACACTATTTGGCGCACCAGAAAGCGAAACATCCGATGCTATAAAAGAGGCTCGAAGCACATAACTACTAGGCGAAACATCCCATTCATAGGCGCCATCTGAACTAACTTTTTGGGTGTCTCCAATTTGAAGAAAAGTATCATCTTGCAATACTTCAAAGAGAGTTACGCTCGCACCATCAATTAAGTTTCCCTGATGATCTTTCACTACGCCACTAAGGCTTGCTGCATGCACCACAAGTGAAAAAAATGCTAGGAAAAAGCTTAGGACAAGCGTGAATCCTCTGCCTTTCATAAAACCCAATAGTTTTTTACACATGCAGCATCTCCAGACAGAAGAGAAGTTCTTAACAAAAAGAAAATTTGATAAAACAAAACAAGGTGGAGCAGCTAAATAGTATAGCTCGTTTTATCAACTTCACTATTTCAGTGAAACCAACATACCTCGACTGATTGCCGTAGAGGCATTATTCCCAGCATTCATCGTCGCAGATGCCCACCAATAACTCATTACACACTTTGTTCCGCTTTTGTTAACAACTATGTCACGGAAATAACAGTCAATAATGCAAAGGAACTGAATAGGTCACACATATAAGAAGTGTTGCTACATTATTGTGCCGATGGTAGTGCGTTTTATTAGCAGAGTAGAACACATGATAACGAAGCGAATCACCATATACATAACCACGATCTATTTAACATAATATATATTATGCGCACTTATATATTCTGGTGAAGCGTAATTGACTGGTACTTGTGGGTGAGCAACTAAAGAACTAAACTTTTGCAACTAAAAAGCTAAAATTACAACTATATCTATAAATTGGGCAAACTAACTTATGAGGGTGCTTTTTTCAGTTAAAGCAGTTTTTGATATTATCTGGATTACCAATATTCGAGTATTTTGATTTTGAATGTGCATGTTTTACAACGTATGGTGTGTTCTCAAGTATGCACTAAAAGGGATTCTCTTTTTTTGCTGAGGAGGTGCACTTTTAATACAAAAGTGCGTTATAAACAGCGCTTCGCCAAAGCGTGTTTTAATAAGAGTACATAAATTACCAAGAATTACCTATCAAATTGGTAATTACCACCGGCTGGGGTAATTGAAGGCAAAACTCTTGTAAGTGCCTTTTTTTACTGCAGGCTTTGACATTTTATTTATATAATCCTTAGTAGTAACACCTCTATAGAATCAAAAGTAAAGTGTATAAATTCTGTTTATAGCCCTATAATCCGTTAAATTCCCATTATTACGGATTTTGTTTGCAAGGTTGATTTATGCCTAAAAATGGACAAGCTCGTGTACCCTCTTTAGACGAACAGCATCATTTATTCGAAGTTATTCTGCAAAACCGTCATCCAGAGAAAAATACTGCAATTATGCAAATCAGTTTCAAGCTCGGATTGCGAGCGCAAGAGATTGCTTTGCTACAAATAAAAGAGATTGCACAACTAACTTCTCGTTGCGACTTCACATTACTTCAGGTGATGACCTTACCCGCCTCGTATACGAAAGGCGCTGATGCCATGAAACGCTCAAAGAGTAAATATGAGCGCAAAACCATCAGCTTTAAGAAGTCAGCATTTGATCAAATGATACGTCAAGTTGAAAAACTGGTTCAGGTAGGTGCTGACGTAAACCCTGAAGATTTCTATCCTCCTGTGAAACAACATAAAGGTAAATCCCGTGATCTTCCCATGGTTGATACTGATTTGAGGCGGGCTCTTACTGAGTATTTACAAATTCGTATATCAAAAGAATCACACCTAAAGCCTGGTGATCCACTCTTTATCACCCAGAAAGGTGGCCCCTACTCTCCTAATACACTTCAGGAACATATGGCTCTCATGCTCCGAAATTGGGCCGGGATCGAGAAAGCAAGTTCACATAGTGGTCGCCGTTCACTGATAACAGATGTGATCCATAAACAGAAGAAGTCAGTTAAAGTGGCTCAGAAAATTGCTGGGCATGTAAACGCCTCAACAACTCTTATATATGAAGAGCCGCCAGAGGAAATGCTTAATGATGCGCTAAAAAATCTGAATAAGAATTAACAAGCTGTTCGTTAAGGAATAACAATACAATTTAACCCAAGATAACGCCCTATTCATTTAGTAATCTGCTATACAATAAGATCGATGACTGACATAGCTCGAAAATGAGCCTTCATAGAACTCGAAGTAATTACAGCTATGTATCGCCGCCATTCAAAAAAGGAAGAGCCTTAAGAAAGTTGCTTCTTAAGCCTTATCTCTCGAGGAAGCTCAGGGCTTCCCCCGAGCTGCTGCTGCGCTAAACTCTGGACTACTATTTAGCTTTACGACGCGCAAACCCCATAGCTAGAAGCCCGAGACCTAGCAGCGAGTATGTAGCTGGCTCAGGAACACTAACCGCTTTAAAGTCAAAGGAAAAATCAAAGCTAACGAAATCCCCGGAAGCAATGCTAAAAGGACTTAATCCTGCCATATCAACTCGGATACCGTGGTCTGAAAACGATGTATCAAAGCTATATAGAGAATGGCCTGTAACTTGTGAAAAACCTGAAATTACTGCTGAAGAGTCTACAACAGAATCCATATTTAGAACTTCCCAGAAATCACCATTTGATCCAGACCAGTCCCACTGAGTCGCTGAGCTATTAACCAGTCCAATTGAGAGCTCGTTGTCCGACAAGTTGATAAAATGACTTACTCCAAAACCATACCCACCTGTGCGCGTCTCACTCCCTGCCCCGACAACGGCTGATTGTGTGCCAAACCTGTCTTTAATATCTACCGTATCTCCAATTAATCCAGCGTTAGCTGTTGTAGAGCTGATTACTAGAATACCGGCTGCTAGACCGCATAGTAACTTAGACATAAACAATTTCCTTGTTAAATTCTGCCGACACACTTCACCGGCAATAGATTGACGTACGTAAAAAATGGACGTCCATTTAAACATCATTCACTAATGCAATCCGTGACTCATGTAGCATAAGTTTACAAAAAATTACATGATGTTAACGCTATGACTTAAGAGAGCTATTACTAGCCTAATTTGACCAAAGTAAACAAAAACCGCCAACGTCCGCTTTCAGAAAGATAAAGACACAGGTATTGGTAATTATCTAGTACACCTCTTAAAACATCATCAACATCTTCGGGAATGGCTCTTTCATATTTTTCTATTTGATGGTACTTTTTTAAGCCCAAAAGTTTTCTGATTCTAGTTTGAGGTACTCCCGAGAGCATTAGATGCACTGCAAAGCTATGTCTAAAGGTTTCAGCGGTTATATTAAAGGGGGAGCCTCCCGAACGTTCGACCAGTTTATGTATATGACGATTTACAGTATGTCGATCCACACCGAAAAGTCTTTGATTGTGTTTAATTTGGTTTCCAATAATGTAAGACTCAATACGATCTTTTAGATCCGAATCTTTAATTGAGATAGATCGAGATGAGATCATTTCTTGCTGAGCTTTTGTGGGCCTCCCAGCCCTACTATGAAGCCGCTTCAAAATAACACTTCCTGACCGTTTAAAGCTTTCACGCTTTAAACCTAGAACTTCAGAAACAGTTGCTCCAGTACTCCACATTAAATCTAACAACAACCTTCTGGGTAAATATTTTTCATTATTAAGTAGCGTCAATATCTCTGGCTTTACCAAATATCTTGGGTACTTACTATCAATGTTGAAGAGCGATGCTCTATGGTCGATTAACTCATTCCAAGTGTAAGAGCATAGGTAACCTGAAGTTTCACGGTTTTGCGCAAAAACACGGTATTCAAATAACTGCTTTGGTTTTTCAAATAAGTGTTCCATTTTTGCCTCCTAATTTTGGAGCAAGTTAAAGGTAATTATAGCCACTATTTTTAGCCAAACAGCACTCTTACTAGAACAAATAACCATTAGAAACAAAGGTATAGTAACTATGTACCAATGTATGGGTTATTGGTGCAGAAATACAGGCTATTTTTATGTGTTGTTTACCACGTAAAATAACAGTCTCTTCGGTCTACTGAGGATGTGTACATGACGCGAGAGCAGCTAAGATTAGCGCGACTTGTCACCGCTGAGAGTTTAGTGCCACAACAACATACCAACGGTCGCGCATTTCGCACGGCGGTCGAATGTCGCCTCCAAGCAATGATCAAATATCCCGGTGCCGCTGAATTTCACTCCTATGACGAGTACCTATATGCTGCCCTGCAAGAAGGCGACCCTCGCGTGGTTAGTTACATTCCTCAACCGCTAAAACTTCGGTACCGAGGCGTGCCCTATCGGCCCGATGCCTATGTATTAAAACGTGATGGTCGCTACATTATCGAACTTAAACCGCGGGGTGAATGGGATGACGAAAAGCTTGCCGCACTCAAAGCATTCTGCCAGTTACATAATCTAATCTTTGAACTTATTGCCAACGAATCAGCCCGTGAACGTGAAACGGAAGCATTAAATTGGTGGCGTATCGTTCGCGTGCTATATCGTGCGCGTCATGTAAACACCGACAACCACGAATTAAATATTCTGCTTGAGTGGCCCCTAGGCCAGACCTTCCCCTTACGTCACTGGTTACACCCTTTGGACCGTGAATCGCGCGCAATGAGTGAAGTTGCCTTATTCAGGCTACTTCATCGCGGCAAAATTCAGGGGAATTTAACCCAATGTCGACTCAGTTATGATCTGGAGTTATCCCGATGTCCCGTTGGCGACATGCCCTCGCGCTAGCGCCGCACTACTACGATTACAATAATTGGCCATTGGTTGAGGTCGATGCCTTACCGGTTTCTGTGCGAAGTACGTTCCTACGTAACCAACAAGTAGCTTGTTGCGTACTAAATGGCGACGCACTTAACCACGTAGCAGAGCGTGTCGCCTTATCCCCTGGCCGGATCACTCAGTTACTTAATCGTTGTTTTACCGAGGATCATGACGGTCAATGGCCGTTGACAAAAGCGCTAATTCCCCATCAACATCTCAAAGCAAATGAACGACTTATTGCGCTGCCAAGCGTGCTCAAACCTAGCGGTGAAAAAGGGGCGTTTCAAGCCTTGCTCAGCGAACTGCCTAGTATCGAAGTCATGATCGATGAGGCTATTGCTGCGCACTTGAAAAAAGCACGATACGCACCAACCTTATTACTTCATTCCATTTTTGGCATGTACAAACAGTGTCTGGTCGATGCACACTGGCCACACGATCGCTACCCCTATACCACAAATAAGTACGGTTACGAATCCTTACGTCGTCATATTCATAAAAAGCTCGCGAATGCGCTTCAAGCACGAGAGCGCACAGCTCGAATGAAATTTCCAGCCAGCCAGCCCCCTTTGCAGGTCATGGATCGTGTCGAAATTGATGAGCAGGTCATTGATTTCCAGGGACGGCTGACTCTCTGTTTAAATGATGAATTAATCCCTCTGCGATTAGCTCGCGCGACTTTACTAATCGCAGTAGACGTGGCCTCTTCGTGTTATCTTGGATACCACCTATCACTCACAGACCATCCTAGTGCCCTCGATCTACAGACACTACTCGATAACTGTCTGCAATCTTGGCAGCCGATGACACTCACTTCCCCCTTATTTACTTACGACCCGGGTGCCACTTTTCCATCGTCCTTACCTGACTTATCGCCCCTTGTATTCGAACGCATTGCACTTGACAATGCCTGGATGCATCACGCAAAGGCGATTGAACAGCTTGTTGTCGTTGATCAAGGGGCGACCCTTGAGTTTGGGCATCCGAAACATCCTGTCGCGCGGAGTGAAGTTGAACGTGCCTTTGATTATATTAATCGCCACCATAGTCATAAATTACCTTCGACGACAGGATCGCATCCGCGTGACCCTAAGCGAGAAGATGCAAAAAACCGAACTAAACCTCCTGCCATCAGTCTGCAAACGTTTGAAGAAGCGCTTAGCATTGTGTTGACTCAACATAACGTACTAAGTAAAGGCGGAAGAAATGCCGGATCTTCCCCTCTAACGTTGTTTGCGCATCAATGGCAACATCACTGGCACCCCAGTGTCTCTGAAGACATTGGCGTGCCACGCAACCCGTTCCGCCTCCGGTTACGATTACCCATTAAGCGAAATCGCGACAGCGGGCAATGTTATTTGTATTTTGAACGCGTGCATTACTACCTTGGCGACCTCGCTCGATTAGCGCCAAGCGAAACACATGTCTACGCGAATATGGATGCGCGTGATATTCGCAAGTTTGAGGTCGACACCGAAATGGGCAGGCCTATCGGCGTAGCAACCTGCTCACGTTCCTGGCAACGATTCCCCCACTCCATCACGATCCGAAAATACATCAACAAATTAATTCGCCACGATAAAATTCAGGCGCGTGATCCCTTAGCGGGATTACTGCACTATCTACTTAAACACAAGCAGGAACCAAAGCATGCGTTGAGACTGCTACACGTAGCCACTACATTTCAATCGAACGGCGACGCCCTCGACCTCAATCAGCCAGAACGTGTAAAAGCGAAACGCCAAGCTAAAGCCAATGCCACATGGTCTAGTCAGACGGCTTTTAGCCATCCTGGAGAACCATCATGACGTCCCAGGAAATGCCTTTTCACCCCCTCATCGATACACCGCTAGAGGTCGTATTCGATACTCAAGCATCGCTCCAATTAGAGGAAACAGTGAAACGTTGGCTATGGACCGGAGGAACCGGCGGCTATATTATTGGGCCGGCACGAATTGGAAAATCCTTTGCCGTACGTCGTCTCGTTGATCGCTTGCGTAATCGTCAACAACGTCGCGTTCCGGTGATCTATACCTCCATCAATCGTCGTGATATAAAAACCATACGAGGCGTCTTTAACAATCTATGCTTGAGCGTCAATGTGCCTGTATCGAAATCCGACTCATCGGATGTTTTGGCCGCACGCTTCGTACAACATGCCTTGGATTTAGTTAGCCTTTATCAAACTTATCAGATCGTTCTGATTGTCGATGAAATGCAGCGATTAAGTCTGGATCAACTGTACGCGTTTTCTGAGATTTTTGATGCATTTGAAACCGCTAGAATCCGACTAATGTCGGTGTTCGTGGGTAATCAGAATGAGTCTAATCAACTCTTAGATCAAATTCACCAATCGACAAATGACCATATATACGGGCGCTTCTTTCGTCAACACACATCGTTTTACGGCGTGCAGTCTGAGTCAGCACTCAGGGAGATACTGACTCAATATGATTCCTTTACCTACCCCGACAATGGACCCAGCTTTACCGCGTACTTTCTACCCCGAGCAGTCGAACAAGGCTGGCGATTCGTCAATATGGCTAGCGACATCTGGCGTGTTTATTGTGATCAATTCTGCCAAGAGGAAGAGTCACAACTAACCATGGAAATCTGTCGAGCGACCCTAGACATTCTTCTAATGGACTTCTTGCCACGGTTGACGGTTGTTCACGACTATGACGATGCCCTTATTACTGAGGCCTTTTATGTGGCGGGGATCTGATGATCGTGAATAAGTATTTACCCGACGACTATCTCGTTAATCAAGGTCGTTTCTTTTGGCTACCCTATTTGAGTCAATGGGGACGCTGGCGTATTCAGTGCATGGCCAATCCTGGACTACTCATGCGCGATATACGCCAAGGTAATGATCAAACGATTTTTGCGACGCATGCTGATCTAAACCGCCATAAATTCAAACCAGCCTTACGTCATTGTGCACAATGCAGTGCGCTTTTCTATCATAGCGATATCTATGATTATCCTTGGTTAACGAATTGCCCCATTCATGATACGACCTTAGGAAGTACTTGTTCGCGCTGCCACTCCCCATATCCCAAAACACGACAGGAAATTGCTACGCGCCATTGTCCTCAATGTGGTCGAGGTAGGGATGACCGCATTGAAAAAACACTCGCCTCAATCATCGAGGGCCAGGCATCCCTAGCAGAAAAAATTGACTCGACGGTTGGCTATTTGACTAACCTGATCACTAACATTGATGAAAAACTTCGCATGAAGCTTGGTGACGAGGACAGACTAATACAGAAATTGGGATTGTCGTTCCCATATCCATCACGATTTTCGCCGGAGCATCCGGATTTTTGGGCAATATGTTGCAAAGCAGGTTGGTGCAAGAAAAAGCAGCTAAGAGCAATTCATGGCGTTGAGGTGAGCAAAATTTCTAGCGTCACATTTTATCTTCAGTCGTATGATACAGAAGCACATCGTGACCGATATTTTGAGCAAATTCACGATTTAGAAACGTTAGTCTTAGAGTATGGTATGTCACGTCTGAAATTAATTAGCGGTTTGCTTAAACAGCATCGATTGCTTTCAATTCAATCCTATCGATATCTTTCGATCAACCATTTCCAGGCGTTATCGCCACCTTGCCCTATTTGTTTCGCACTGAGCGTATGGCTAATGCTTATGTTTACATTAACGTCTCACTTCCACAGTGCTAAGGTGCTGGAGAAAAGCTTAGAAGAGATGACCCCTCTGTTCCTTAAACAAACCGGATGGGCTGGTTGCTACACGCTTATACAACGACTCGTCAAAGCATTCACTATCGTTCCCTTATTTGAAAGTCATGCGCTCCGTCACTTTATTGTACCTCGTGCATTCGATGCTTTGCTCTATGCCCTGCTTCGATATGCTATTCATTTTCAACAAACTTTGAACACAAAGGATTTTGAGTACTCGCAGACCTACAGGCTAAAACACGGTGATGAATACGAGACCGAAGATCTAGTATCGATCGCCTCATTTTCTGGATCTGCAGACGAGTTATCATTCTGTTTATCCAAAGAAGATGTACTAAATAAGATCAAAGCATTAGATTGGCCGGCAATAGAAGCTTGCAAATGTGGTCTATTTCAACAAGAGTACCGTTCTTTAGCCCCTCCCATGTTGACAGTGTTTAATGATGTATTGGATCTAGATACGTGCCGTGAGGATAGTATAATAACTTATCTACATAAGTTTCGATCCCATATTAGAGATGATATTGGTGCTGTTCAAGCGTTTGGTATCAACCCATTTACATATCATTATGAAAAACGGGAAAGAATGTTCGGTAAGTCTTCGGTAAAAGGGTTATAAAGGTTTACGACTACTCACATCGCTGAGTCATTTTATGGGAATAGATAACTTAATATTCAAGAACCGACCTTGCTTCTTATCACAAACGATGAGTAAGTAGGCATTAATCTCTAGCTGAGCTAGAAGAAAAGTTCATTGCCTTTGTTCGGATAGCGGACCTTTGAGACTGGTTTGAACCGACTCTTTCAGTTCAGTGATTCCATAAACACTTATCAAGAGAGTTCGGCTAAAACCAACGAAATGAGTTTCATCGGTTAGAAGAAAAAAGCAGATCTTTTTCTTGTGTAACAACTATAGCAGTTACCTTCACAAAGCGGTCTTTTGGCGGGTTTTGCTTTTTGGCAGCTGTGATGAGACAGCCGACATTTTCGAACTATCACATTGTCCGCTTTTCTGTCATTACCGCGCAGGCGGTAATCTATTTTTTAAGTGACGTTGATTGTGCCATTAGCTGCCGTTGAAGCTTGGTTTAGATTTGGCCTAAATATAACATTTACGAACGCTCATGGAATGCTGGCTTTGAGCACAGGCTGTGTGAAAACTCGTATTTCAAATAGATCTAGCTTTATTTCGTTCACAACAAACAGCACAGGGCTACAGTCATGTATCTGGCGCCGATGTTTGATTTTTGTGATTACCAGCCTTTTTAGAATAGTCCGCTCATACAAGCCAAATAGCGCCTCAACAGGAAGCTGCAATCAGATTAAGCCTAGGATGCATTGGTCATCAAAGCTTTGATTAAGCCGCTGACACCAAAAATTGTGATCATTCGTCTAAGATTGTAGGCCAGGACATGCAAGTCCATTTCAATGCTGACCCCCTTAAATCTTCTGGTGAGTAGCTGTGTTGCGCCCATCCATAATTTAATTGTACCGAATGGGTGTTCGACGGTTTGTTGTCTGATCACCATGCTGTCAGGTTTGGACTCCAGAAGCTCGGTCATCTTTTCAATGCGACTAGCATGCTCCCAACGACGAATTGTTCGGGGAGTGGCTGTTTTGGTGCATTGGGTTTGCAGGCTGCAAACTCTACAAATTTTGACGCTGCAGTTATAGTTCCTATAAATCATGCCTTTATCTCTTGCTTGCCCTCTGGGTGTTAACGCTTGCTTGGCAGGACAAACGTACACATTTTGCT